>JAVCBV010000136.1:0-5443 GCA_037917695.1 Thermoproteota archaeon
CTCTGGCACGACGTACTTGCTGCAGAGGAAAGGCCCCTTCAGGTTGACGGCCAAGACCCTGTCCCACTCCTCCTCCGAGAGGTCAAGCACTGTGCCGATAGACGCTATGCCAGCGTTGTTGACAAGCAAATCTATCCTCCCGTACTTCTTAACGGTCTCCTCGACCAGCCTCTTCACGTCTTCCGCCTTGGTGACGTCGGCTCGCACGAATATTGCTTCTCCTCCCCGCTTAACTATCTCGTCTCTGACCCTGACGCCTCGTTCGGCGTCCACGTCACAGATTACGACCTTGGCGCCCTCTTCGCTGAACAGGAGGGCCGTGGCCCTCCCTATCCCCGAGGCCGCGCCCGTGATTATGGCCACCTTCCCCTCCAGCCGCCGGCTCACCCCTTCACCACCTCCATAGCGGCCGAGGCTATGTCGTCGGAGTCGGGCATCATGAGGTCTTCCAGCACCGGGCTGCAGGGCATCGGGTAGAACGGCGTGGTGACTCTCTTCACAGAGGACTTCAGGTAGCTCGCGGCCTCCTCCGCGACTATGGCGGCCACCTCTGCCGAGACCCCGCACGGGCCCCAGTCCTCGTCCACCACGACGAGGCGTCCGGTGCGCCTCACCGACTCCAACACGGTCTCCCTGTCTATGGGGGAGAGCGTCCTCAGGTCTATCACCTCGGCGCTGATCCCCTCTTCCTCCAGGTACTCTGCGGCCTCGAGCGACTTCTTCACCATAAGGCCGGAGGCCACTATCGTCACGTCAGCCCCGCTCCTCACGATCTTCGCCTTCCCCAGCGGAGTGTAGTACTCTCCCACCGGGACCGGTCCGGACTCTGCGTACAGCATCTTGTGCTCGAGGAATATCACCGGCCCGTCGTGCCGCAGGGCGCTCTTCAGCAGGCCCTTGGCGTCGCGCGGGTTGCTGGGCATCACCACGCACAGGCCCGGCACGTGAGCGAAGATCGAGCTGAAGACCTGTGAGTGCTGGGCCGCGGCCCTCATGCCGCCGCCGCACGCGGCCCTGATCACCACGGGCACCTTCACCTGGCCGGCGTACATGTACTCCAGCTTGGCAGCCTGGTTGATTATCTGATCCATGCAGACCGTCGCGAAGTCCACGAACATTATCTCGACCACCGGCTTGAGCCCAGCCATCGCAGCACCGACGGCCAGTCCCACGAAGCCCGTCTCAGATATGGGGGTGTCGCGAACCCTCTTCTCACCAAACTCTTCGAGGAGCCCCTTCGTCACCCTGAAGTCCCCGCCGAGGACCCCTATGTCCTCGCCCAGCAGCACTATCCGATCGTCTTTAGCCATCTCCTCGCGGAGTGTGGTGTTCAGGGCCTCCACCATGGTCATCTCCTTTACCTCTCCAGAGGGTGGTTCTTCCGGTCCCTCAGCCCTCACTGTGGGCAGGTGACTGAAGGCGACCTTCGGGGGCGGGTACGGAGACTGCTTGGCCCTCTCGGCTGCTGACTCTACCTTAGACCTCACCTCGGCCTTTACGGCCTCAGCCTCTTCCTCCGACAGGATCCCACTCTCCACGAGGATCTTCTCGAGGCGCGGAATCGGATCTCTCTCCCGCCAAGCCTTGATCTCCTCCTCGCTCCTGTAGAGCCTCTGGATCTTGTCTGGCTCGGCGGCGTAAGACCCGTAGAACCTGTAGGTCTTGCACTCAATCAGGGTCGGCCCGCCACCAGCCCGAGCCCTCTCGATCGCCTTGGATGCGGCGTCGTACACAGCCAGCGGGTCCATCCCGTCCACGACCACTCCGGGCATGCCGTAGGCGGCTGCCCTCTCCGCGATGTCCTTGATCTTCGTGGTTCTTGTTATGCGAGTGGAGATCGCGTAGAGGTTGTTCTCACACACGTACAAGACGGGCAGGTCCCAGATCGCGGCTAGGTTCAGCCCCTCGTGGAAGGCCCCCGTGTTCGTTGCCCCGTCGCCGAAGAAGCACGCCACTACCTTGTCCTCTCCGCGGTACTTGGCCGCGAACGCCAGGCCCGCCGCGATGGGGATGTCCGCTCCCACGATGCCGTTGGCGCCCATTATGCCGTGAGATGCGTCGCAGAGGTGCATCGAGCCGCCCTTCCCCATGCAGCATCCATCCACCCTGCCCAAGATCTCGGCGATCACTCTGTAGGGATCCAGCCCCTTCGCCAGGCAGTGGCCGTGCCCCCTGTGTGTGGTCACGATGTAGTCGTCGTCTCTGAGGGCCGCAACGACGCCCGCGGCCACGGCCTCTTGACCAACGCTGATGTGCAGGAACCCTGGGATCAGGCCTGAGACGCTCATCCTGTAGAGGGTCTCCTCGACCTCTCGAATCAGGAGCATGGTCTTGTACATCTCAACGAGCTTCTCAGGGGACGCAGAACACATCCTCCCCCCTCCTTTTCTCACACAATTCTCTCCCCTCTCCTAATAGCCCAGAGGCTTAGCCCAGGATGGTCTCAACCAAGGCGGTAAGACGGTTCCCCACAATTTCCATCCTATGAGTGAAGCGCAGAAAGTCAGCTCACCCCGCACTCCACACGCTCAACAAACTCTTCAACGTTTAGGATGTCCGGAGGGAGTCCGTGGTGAGCTAGCCTCTGGGCTAATTGCGTAATCGGTGGGGGCTTCAGAAAGGTCTGCTCCAGCACATCGACCTGGCTGAATACCTCTTTGGGGCTTCCCTCCAGCAGGATGTTCCCCTGACCTATGACCACGACGCGCTCACAGTACTTAGAGACTATCTCCATGTCGTGCGTGATGACGATTACTGTAATTCCCCTTTCCCCATTGAGCCTCAGCATTAGATCCATGATCTCGTATCTCCCGCGGTAGTCTTGCGCCGTGGTAGGCTCATCCAGCAGCACTACTGGAGGTTCCATAGCAGTTACTATTGCAACCGTCAACTTCCTCCTCGCGCCAAAGTCCAGCGTGTAGGGGGGAGGTCTCTAACCTCCCACAGCCCGACCAACTTGAGAGCCTCCTCCGTCCTCCTCGCTATCCCTGACTCGGGAAGACCTAAGTTCCTTAACCCGAATTCCACCTCTTCTCTGACGGATAGGCAGAACAGCTGGTCGCCAGGATTCTGCATGGCCATCCCTACGAGCTGGCTGAGTTCTCCCGGCGTGGCGTCCCTGGTGTCCCTGCCCATGACTAAGACTCTCCCTCTCTGAGGCTTCAGCAAGCCAACGATTAGCTTCGCTAACGTAGTTTTCCCTGACCCGTTCTGCCCTATTATACCAACTATTTCACCCTTGTAGAATGTCACACTTCCCCCCCGGAGCGCAAGAGTCCCTGGCAGATAGGAGAAGTAGACATCTTCTACTTCCTCAGAGTGTTTAGCGAGGTGATCGGGGGAACCTAAGCCGGGAAGTCCGCACGGCCTCCGGCCCGGCGCGCTGAGAAGAAAAAGTCTATAGATGTCGCCTCAGGAGGCTCTCTCGGGCCTCTAGGAGGGATTCGCGTGCCTCAGAAGGTCTCTATAAAGAGATTGGAGGGTGTCAGCGTGAACGAAAAGTCACTAGCTGCAGTTAGAGAGATGATGCAGAGGTCCGACGAGCTCGATGTAGACGTGATCGAGTTGAAGAACGGGAGCACGGTTGTGGACGCAGGAGTTAACGTAAAGGGTGGGTTTAGGGCGGCAGAATACGTTGTTAAGGCGGCGCTCTGCGGATTTGGGGAGGCCAGAGTCACGCTGGCTCGGTACGGAGGCATATATCTGCCAGCAATAGTGGCTTACACAGACCTACCGGCCATAATAGCAGTCTCGTTCTACGTCTGGCCCGAGGTGATACCTCCCCCGCATGTGGAGACTAAGGAGTATACCGCCTGGGTGTCTGGGCCTGGCAAAGCCCTCAGGCAGCAGCCGGAGAAGGTTTACAAGAAGCTGGACTACAAAGACCCGGGCGATAAGGCGGTCCTGTTCATTCAGCCCAGAGGGAAGATCCTCCCGAACGAGGAGGTCGCCGAGAAGCTGGCGCGGGCATGCGGGGTCAATCCTGAGAACCTGTACTTGGTGGTCACCCCGACAAACTCCATAGTGGGGACAACCCAGGTCTCCTCTAGAACGATGGAGGATGGCTTCTGGAGGCTAACAGAGTACTTCGGCATATCCTACGACAGAGTGGAGGAGATGATGACGATAACCCCAATAGCCCCGATATCGCCGAGGGTGTTCAAAGAGCCCTGCCCGTGGGCAGACGACATGATACGCCACGGCGGGGTTCTCCACGCGTGGGTCTACTCCAAGGATGGGGAGGACCTGCAGAAGATTGCCGATGAGATCGTGATAGAGAACAATCCGGCCTCCTTCGGTAAATCCTTCTATCAAGTGGCCGTGGTGGAGAAGAAGTACATAGCGCCAGACTACGATCTGGAGAGGATCGCCAGAGGGGGTCGGGGGTTCGTAATGGCTGAGGTCTGCCTCTACGACACGAGGACTGGAAGGATGTACAGGGCGGGGAGGGTCCACGACAACATCATAGAGAAGCTGCTGACCCGTCCCTGGTAGCCTAAGAACGGATTTCAATCCTCTCCTCTTTTTCTAGCACTTCTCAGAGCCAACTTCTTAGGGGACTCCAGCTGGTGGTGCTCACACACGCCGTTCACGAGACGCTGGCTAGGCCCCTGAATACGTCCTTGAGCCCATGGTAGGATCTCTTGTACAGCTCGAACAGGCGATTGTAGGTCCCCCTCAAATCGTCACGTGGGTAGAATGCTCGAGCCACCCTGACCATGGATGTGACCGCCTCCCTCAGCCCTCTGTAAAGCCCCCCTCCAACGCTGGCTAGAATGGCCGCGCCCATGAGTGAGGCCTCCGCCTCCTCCACGGCCAGAACTCGCTTCCCCGTCACGTCCGCCTTTATCTGGCACCAGAGGTCGCTCTTTGACCCTCCCCCACAGGCCCTCAGCTCTCTGACAGTAACGCCTACCTCCTCTACCGCTTCAAGCACGTGCCTCAACCCCAGGGCGCACCCCTCGAGCAGGGCCCTAAACACGTGGCCCCTCCCGTGCCCGAGCGTCAGACCCACGATGGCCCCTCTCGCCAGCGGATCCCATATGGGGCTCCGCTCTCCGGCCAGGTAGGGCAGAAATATCAACCCGCCAGCCCCCGCGGGTACTTTTGAGGCCTCAGAGGTGAGTTCGTCGAGCCCCTCCGCCCCCAGCAGGCGCGTGAACCACTCCAGAGATGCTCCCGTCGTGGACATCACCCCAGACACTATGGTGAGCCCATCCAGGAAGTGGGGCGCGCAGAAGACCCTCCCCTTGGGATCCACGACGAAGTCGGAGTGGGTCACCATGAGGCACGTCGAGGTTCCTGTGACGTCGCATGCCGACCCTGGATTCAAGGCGCCAGACCCGAGCACCGCGAGGTAGGCGTCTATGGATCCGGCGACCACGAGCGTGCTCTCGCTCAGCCCCGTCTCTCCTGCCGCCTCGGCTGACACGCTTCCCACGGC
>JAVCBV010000021.1:0-16957 GCA_037917695.1 Thermoproteota archaeon
GTCTCTCGCCTCGCCACGCTGGTCGTAGAGACGACCGAGCAGGGCGTCAGGCTAGTTATACCAGACGTGCGGACGTACATCCAAGGTTCGGGGAGGACGTCTCGCCTGTACCCGGGTGGACTCACGAGGGGGGTTTCCTTCCTGCTCGACGAGGGACCCCTCCTCGACGCCTTCCTCAGGAGGGCTAGCGCCTACGAGCTGGAGTTCAAGGACATCTCTGAGGTGGATCTTAATGCTCTGAAGAGGGAGATAGACGAGGACAGGAGAAGGGTTAGGGAGGCGGCCAGAGGGGAGGTCGCCAAGACCGCGGAACTTCTCAAGACAGCTCTATTCATAGTAGAGAGCCCAAATAAGGCTAGAACTATAGCGAGGTTCTTCGGCCGACCATCTAGGCGTATAGTAGAGGGCCTGCCTGTGTACGAGGTCTGCGCAGGCGGGCTGCTGCTCACTATAGCCGCGAGCGGGGGGCACGTGGTCGACCTCACCACCGTCGGGGGTTACCATGGCGTGCTCATTGAGGACGGGCTATTCATCCCTGTTTACACGACTAGGAAGAGGTGCAGATCTTGCGGGCATCAGTTCACGGACTTCGAGAAGTGCCCTCACTGCGGTTCAGAGGATCTCTTCGACTCCCGCGAATCCATCGAGGTTCTCAGAAAGCTAGCCTTCGAGGCTGGCAGAGTGATCATCGCCACGGATCCAGACACCGAGGGAGAGAAGATCGCGTGGGACCTGGCCCAGCTCCTGTCAATGTTCTCAGAGGAGGTGTGGAGGGCCGAGTTCCACGAGGTCACCAAGAAGGCAATCTCCGACGCTCTCAAGGAGCTTCATCAAGTGAGCGAACCCCGCGTCAAGGCTCAGATCGTCAGACGCATTGAGGACAGATGGATCGGTTTTGAGCTGAGCCAAGAGCTTCAGAGGGTATTCAGGAACAGGAACCTCTCCGCCGGGAGGGCTCAGACGCCCACGCTGGGGTGGATCATTCAGAGGTACTACGAGTACGTTAAGCGAAGGGACGTGACGCTCGTTAGAGCCGGGGACCTGCTCAGGCTCACGCTCGAAGGCGAGGTCGGAGAGCAGGGACCTGCAACTGTCGACGTGGTCAAAGTCGGAGAGGAGGAGGTAGATCTACCCCCGCTGCCACCGTTCACCACCGACGAGATGCTGAGGGAGGCCAGCAGGATACTAAGGCTGGGCGCCAAGGAGACGATGGCTATAGCCCAGGACCTCTTCGAGGCCGGTCTGATAACGTACCACAGAACGGACAGCGCGAGAGTGTCAGACGCCGGGCTCAGAGTGGCGAGGGAGTACCTAAGAGAGGACTTCGTCCCCAGGAGGTGGGGTGAGGGCGGAGCCCACGAGTGCATAAGGCCCACGAAGCCCCTACCCGTTGAGGAGCTGATTCAGTACCTCAGAGAGGGATTGATAGCATCTGAGGGAATCACGAGGAATCACTTGAGGCTTTACAGGCTGATATTCAACCGATTTATGGCGTCGCAGTCGGCGCAAGCGAGGGTCCGCAAGGCCAAGTACGTCTTGACGATCGCCGACAGGCGAGTTGAGGTTGAGAGGATCGAAGAGGTGCTGATCCCAGGCTGGTCAAAGTACTACCCCTACGGGCTGAGGCTAGAGAGGCCCCTGCCCGAAGGGCCTCTGGAAGTCGAGATCAAACACCTCAAAGTGCCGGGGGCTCCTCTATACAGTCAGGGTGACGTGATCAGGCTGATGAAAGAGAAGGGAATAGGCAGGCCCTCGACGTATGCCACGATAATCGACAGGCTGCTCACTCGTAGGTACGTGGTCGACAGGAGGGGCAGGCTCTTCCCGACCAAGCGGGGGATCATGATCTACGACTACCTGATCAGCAGGTACCCCGACCTAGTGAGCGAGGAGCGGACCGCCAACCTCGAGGAGCGAATGGAAGCGGTCGAAGAGGGTCTCTTAGACTATCAGGAAGTGCTAGCTGACGTGTACTCTGAGATAAGGTCGAAGGTAGGGGGAGGGAGGGGAGGCTAGCTCTCCTGACCCTCCTCCACCGAGTACAGCTCGTCTCCCCTCAGCTCCAGCTTCATGTCAGGGTGGAGCTTCATGTAGCGCGCAAGCGCCGCTATCCTGAGCTCTGACGGGATCATCGTTAGCATCGATGCGGGGGCATGGCCCCACACTCTGAGCATAGTCGTTATCCTCTTCTCGACGTTTGGCCACACCTTGCCCATCAGTATCTCTTCGAACTGCCTCACAGTCTCCTTCAAGGACTCTATCGACTTCTCTGCCTCTTGGAGGACTTTAGACGCCTCAGAGAAGTCCCCGACGCTGGCTAGCACTTCTGCCCTGGATAGTCTCTTCTCTATCCTTGTGGCCCGCTCCTCTATCCCGACCAATCCCTCCTCCTTGTAGTTCGTCGCAACAGAGACCACTGCCTGCAGCTTCGATCTGGCTTTCTGGATCCGCTCCCGGAGTTCCTCTAGAGAGGGAGCAACGACCCGCTCTGGCGGTGGAGCCGGCTTCTCGATCTCGGGAGGCGCTGGCACCCTCTTGGGTTTGGGTGGGGGCGGTGGCGGCGCCTCCTTAACCTCCAGCCTCTCCAATATCGGCCGAGCTTCGGGTCTCGCAGGAGGCCTGGGCGGCGGAGGCGGTGGCGGCGTAGGAGGCCTTGCAGCCTTTCTAGCGCTCAGCATTCTGACTCCTATGATAGCCCCCACGACTGCTATCACAGCCGCAGCGGCGTAAGGAGCGTATTCCTTCAGCAAGCGTGCGGGCGGAGCTGTTGAAGGAGGCGGCGTCGTTCTCGGCGGCGCTGAGATCACCTCTAAGCCTCCCGGAATAGTTATCGAGTCCACGACCGTGTCTCCCACTGTAACGGTGACCGTAACGTCCCTGACGCCGGATCCAAATGCTCTCCCGGTCAACGAGACTTCCGCGGATTCTCCGGCAGAGAGCGGTCCTACCCTCTGGGTCTCGGATGTGATGTTTGAGCCGCTGATCGACATGGAGAAGATGGCTCCGTCCTCATACCTGTTCACCAAAGTGAGCCTCACCTTGAAGCTCTCTCCTTCCTTAACCACGCTTGGAGATATTTGGGGCGTCTCCCCTATTACGGACCCTCTCTCCACGGAGATCCCGAATCTATCCTCATGGACCGTCTCCGTATCGATCACCACGGCCACGGTGCACATGAAGCTCCCAGGCTTCGGAGGGACTAGCCTTACAGTGAATGTCCTGGACCCGCCCAGTGCTATGTACCCCTCCTCTGATCTGACCTTCTCGAACCCGTCGCACTCGACAGATACGTACGCTATTCCCTCCTTCCAGCCGTTAGTCACACCGATCGAGATCTCGGCCTCCTCCCCGACTACTAGCGACTGAGGGACCGATACCGCGACCCCGGGTGTCGGGGGCGGCTGGACGGGTGGAGCCTGGCCAAGCTGCATCTCAACGGGCGGCGACGTCAGGTGCATGCCCGAGAGCGTGAAGATCACTAAGAAGGATCCTGAGACGTCTATCGAGGCGCTCCTTCGATAGCACCCTCCGGCAGCTACTCTGAGGCTCTCTCTATAGAGTTCCCCGCCTAGCTCGTTCTTCGCAATGAGCTCAACTCTGCCCTCGGTTCCCAAGAAGGCGCACACGGTTAGATCGACCGAGAGGGTGCCGTCCTCGATGGAGTAGCTGTCTACCCTAAGGCTTAGCAAGGGAACGCTAAGAGCCACCAATCTCCCGTCTGATGTATAGAAGAAGGCTTCTTGGACGCCCGCGTCGTATCCGACGCCTGATATGAATCTCACTCCTTCCCCCAAGCTGTACTCAAATGCTACATCTATCTGAGACGGAACCGCGGGCGCCCCTATCAGCGCTCCTTGCACCGTCCACATGAGCATTAGCGTGTTGGCTATCGTGGGCTGAGAGATCGGGTTGTAGTTGAGGTAGATCACGTCCAGCTTCCTGAAGCTCCTGAGGCCGACCGGATAGATCCTAGCCCGCTTCGTAACTACGTACATAATGTCGCCGTAGTGCTTTATCTCGCCGGGCGCCGGCTCGGGAGTTGGAAGCCTGAGAGTTCTCTGAATAGTTCCCCCTGTGAGGTCTATTGCGAACGCAGTTCCCTGATCAGACACGGCGTAGAGCGTTCCCTCAATTAGAGTGGCGGCCCTGACCGCGGAATTCAGCGATAGACTCCACACCGCGCTGCCTGTCAGCGGGTCTACCATAGTGACCCCAAGAGAGTGCCCAACGACGACGTACTCACCGTCGGAGAGGAGTATTAGCGCCTTTCCGGGTAGCGGAACCCTCCAGCGTGAGGCTCCGGTCAGGGCGTCTATTCCAACAACTTCGGTGCCAGCCGAGAGTACAAGCACTCCCGCGGCGTAAGCTGGCTTGACAGACGTATCCAGTCCTGCGATTTCTATTCCACCCTCAAAGACGCTGGTTCCGTCTATTACCCTGATTCCGTAGATCCTCCCCCACGAAGTCACAACGTAGACAACCCCTCCCCCGACCACGAACTCGGCGGTTGGCGTAGAGGGCAGATTGACAGTCCACAGCGCCTGCTTTGTGGTCGGACTGAGCAGGGACACCGAGCCTAGGTCGGGGTACACGCACACAACGCCGACGCTGGTTACGAGAGGGGCCGGAAGCCACAAACCTGGCGGGATGTAGTCAGATATCGTGTAATTCCAAGTTACCTCGAGCCCGCTGAATGTTGGGCTCGCTCCTGTCTGTCCGGCGTCGGCCAGGCTCGTAGAGGTAAGACCTGCGAGAGAAAAGATCAGAAACAAGAACAAAGGCACGCCAATTAACGCCCTAATTCGCATCCGTAACCACCGATCAACCGCTTGTTTGGACTACAAGCGAAGGACATGCTACATTCATTTTAACTTGCCTTCGTCACATACAGCGGGAATGGACAACGGGGCCTACATAGAGGAGTTTACGACGTGGCTTGAGGTAAAGGGCTACAGGCCAGGAACCGTGCGACAGTACCTCTACGACGTTAGGAGGTTCTTGTCTTGGGTGAAGAAGAGTGCGGACGCAGTCACGAGTGAGGACATCTGGCAGTACGTGACGTACCTACGCGCAACGTTACGCCTCAGCGACAGAACGCTCCTCAGGAGAATAGCCTCGCTTAGGACTTTCTACCGCTTCATGGAGCAGAGGGGCTACGTGGAGCAGAACCCCGTTGAGGTAGAGAGGCCCCGAGTGAGGAGGGCTCTCCCAAGCGTCCTCACCCGAGAAGAGGTTCGGAGGCTCATCGAATCGGCCGAAGGCGAGAGGGACAGGCTCATACTCAGAACCCTCTACGTCACCGGGATGAGAGTTGGAGAGCTCTGCGAGCTGACGTGGGATCGGGTAAACTTGGAAGACGAAGTCATCTTGGTCCGCAGCGGAAAGGGGGGAAAAGACAGGGTGGTCCTCATAGATGCCGACACGGCGAAGCTTTTGGCCGACTTGAGGGCTTCCACTGGGAACTCGAACGGCAGAGTGTTTCCAGTAAGCCCGAGAACCGTGCAGAGGATCGTCAGAGCTGCCGCCAAGAGGGCTGGGATCGACAAGAAGGTGACCCCCCACACGCTGAGGCACTCGCTGGCCACGCACCTCTTGGAGGCTGGGGCGGATATCAGAGCCATCCAGGAGCTGCTTGGGCATGCCAGCCTGAGCACCACGCAGATCTACACTCACGTGAGCACGAGACACCTTAAGAGAGAGTATGGGAAGCTGTTCCAGTCTTCTTGATGTGGGTCTATGTGTAAAAACCTTTAATTCTATAGAGAACAGGCCGCTCTGGGGTTCCACTTGCCGGACCTGGTCATAGTGGGGGCCGGATTAGGCGGCTTGGCTGCCGCCTGGGATGCAGCGAGGTTCCTGCCGGACTACAAGATCAAAGTGATAGGAGACGAGCGCCCCTACGTCAGACACAAGCTCCGAGTCGCTGTCGTGGGCAAGGACATATCGATCTCCACTAAGCACATCGAGAACCTTGGCGTTGAGTTCATTTGGGACAAGGTGGCCAAGATCAAGAGGGAGCAGAGGGAAGTCGTTCTGGAGAGCGGCCAGACCCTGAATTACGACTACCTCATACTGGCCACAGGATCGCAGCCTAGCAGGCCCACGAGCATAGAGGGCATAGAGAAGGCAATGGGGTTCAGGAGGCTGGAGGACGCTCGGCGGCTCAGGGAGGAGAAGCCGAGCAGGGTCGCCATAATAGGAGCGAGCTTCGTGGCGCTTCACGTCGCTGACTCGGCCCTTGCAGTGGGAGCCGAACCTGTCCTAATAGTCAGGTCGAGGCTGGTCAGAAAGTCTCTTGAGCCTGAGCTGTCGCAGAAGCTAGAGGAGCGACTCAAGGAGTTGGGAGTCAAGTTCGTGCACGCCGAGCCCAAGAGCGTAAAGGATAACGCAGTTGAGGCGGATGGAGAGGTCGTCGAAGCGGACTTAGTGGTCACGGCGACGGGCGTCGATCCTGACATAAGCCTCGCCAGGGAGGCTGGCCTAGAGCTCATTTGGGACTGGGCGGTGAAGGTCGACGAGCAGGGGAGGACGTCAGACCCGAGGATCTTTGCGATCGGCGACGCCGCCAACTGCTACTGTCCAGTAACCGGTAAGCCCGACTACTTCGGCATAGGCACCGTGGCGACCCTCATGGCTTACAACGCCGTGAAGGCTATTCAGGGAAGTAAGGCTGTCGTTAAGACGCCGGCCTACATCAAAGACGCCTTCATGGGTAGGAACTTCGTGTTCAGAGCTGGCTTGGTTAGCCCTCAGGCTGAGAAGGCAGGGTTCAACGTGGAGAGGATTGACGTCAGCGGCACAGAGTATGGCGACCACGCATACCTCGTCTACGAGAAGGAGACCCGCCGACTCATTGGATTCAGCTCCGTCTCCAGCAGAGACATGGGCAGCAAGGCGATCGAGCTCGAGAAGGCCATCAGGCTCAAGCGCAAGGTGGACGATATTCTGCCCTCTGACGTTGGGAGGTGAGTCTCATGCCTGAAGCTCGAGAGATGGTTCACGAGGTTAGGGTCACAGTTGACGAGAGCAAGTGCATAGGGTGCGGCCTCTGCGAGCAGATCTGCCCCGTGAAGAATTTTGAAATTGTTAACGCGGAGTCTGGGAAGAAGTCCAGGGTGACCGAGGGAGCAAGCGAACGCTGCTTCTGCTGCAAGGCCTGCGAGGTGGTCTGCCCAACCCAGGCCATTGTGATATACGAGGGGCTGGCCTAGGCTACAGCCCCTCAGGTCTATCTTTCTTTACGCTTCCCCTCACCCACCCGTCTCCAGCGGCGGCCCAGAAGAGTCCATAGCCGGTTTGGGCGACTCCGACCCTGCCTGATGAGTCCAGCGCGATGAAGCCAAAGGCGTATCCGGTGGCCCTCAGCATCTCCATCAGAACCTTCTCAGCCGCGTCCTGTGGAGCAAGACCCTCCTCGATGCCTTGAACCACTCTGTAGGCTCCCAAGACGAGCATGGCCGCCTCCCCAATGCCCGTTCCAGAGCACGCTCCGCGCCTGCTGGCGTAGGTGCCAGCGCCTATTATGGCAGAGTCTCCAACCCTCCCTGGGAGCTTTAGAGTCAGGCCGCCTGTCGAGGTTGCAGCGGCCAGCCCCCCCTCCGCGTCGAGCGCGACGGCGCCGACCGTGTCAGCCACCCCGTAGAGTGGAAGAAGCTCCTTTATGGCCCTAAACCTCCGCTCCGTCTTACCTGACTTAATGGCCTCCAATAGTCTCTTCCTATACTCTATCCTCCGCTCGTGAACAAGATCGTCGTCCCCACCTATTCCTAAGAGCCGAGCGAACTCTCTGGCCCCCTCTCCCACCAAGAGTACGTGAGGTGTACGCTCCATGACGGCCCTCGCTAGGGTCACCGCGTGCAGGACGCCCTTGACTCCTCCCACGGCTCCAGCCCTCAGGGTTCTGCCATCCATTATGGACGCATCTACCTCAACCTCGCCCCTCAGGTTGAGGGCCGAGCCGTAGCCAGCGTTGAAGAAGGGGTCTTCCTCCATTAGCCTCACTGCCAGCTCTACAGCGTCTACCGCGCTTCCTCCAACCTCCATTCTGCGATATGCAGCCTGTGCTATCTGCTTTAGTCTCTCAACTGCTCTATTGTCGGCCTCGGGGTCCTCGCTATCGGGGGGAGAAACCCTGACTCCACCATGCACCACGACGACGGGCATCGCGATCGCCGAACTGCTCAAGAGTGAGAGCGTATCAACCTGACGGTCTCGCCATCCCTTCCGTCTACTCTGGCGAACCCAAACCTCACAAGCTGAACCAGATCTCCCTCCTTAAGTTCGGCCATGGCCGGTTCGCCAAACCCTCCTACGGACTCGTAGCTGTACACGCTGATCGGGCAGATCGCCACAGCTGGGACTGCCCCTTCGATGGGAGCCCAGTGAATTATCTTGACATCCGTGCGGACCTCCGGGAGATATGTGAGCGAGAGCCCGTCAGGCATGACGCTCCTAACCTTCACGTTTGCAAGGCCCCTTAGCCTGAACTCGTCCCCCGGCTTCAAACTCTGGTGATCGCTCCAGGACACGTAAACCTCGGCCTTGCCGTCCTTTGCCCGCACCCTGATCTCCCTGATCCCCATCTCAGGCTTATCGGGGTGAACCTGCACTCGCGCAACAAGATCTCCAGGCACGCCCTCGACCTCAGCCTTCACGGGATTTGCCACGAACATGTACCTAGGCACTCTCGGGTCCAGCCACTTCCTGTTGTAGGCCGCCAGAGCGTCCATAGTCACTGTGGCGTCGACCTTGCTGGGTCCCATATCATACATCAGCATGACGAGCGCTTCTGGTGTGATTCCCCTCCTCATGAGACCCCTGAGTGTGGGGATTCTAGGGTCGTCCCACCCCCACAGTATTCCTGCCCCTATCAGAGGCCTAATGTGCCTCTTGGAGAGGGGAACTCCCTCCACCGTTATCCTCCCAAACTGTATCATCTCGAACTGCCTGAGACCCAGCTTCTCTAGGATGGTCCTCTGAACGTCAACGTGAGGCTCAAACTCCTTGCTCCTAAACGCGTGCGTCACGCCGGTCAAGGAGTCCATCACGCTCACTGCGAAGTCGTACGTGGGGTAGACCCTGTACTTGTCCCCCTGAATTGGGTGAGGGGCTTCCACTATCCTGAAGATGCCGGGGTCTCGCATCGTTAGGTTAGGATGCCGCATGTCGGTCTTCAGACGGAGGTGGGCCTCTCCCTCACCGAATCTGCCCTTGAGCATCCCACTCCACAACTCCAAGTTCTCTTCGATGGATTGCTCTCTGTGTTGGCACGCTATTCCTTGCGTCCTGTTCAGCCTGACCTCCTTGGCAGGACACATGCAGACGTAAGCGTCTCCCTGTCTGATCAGCTTCTCTGCGTACTCGTAGAGCTCCGGCAGGTGGTCAGACTCTATGATCTCTCTGTCCCAGATCCCTGGCGATAGATTGAGGACCCTCTCGGCCGACTCGGTAACGAGCTTGAACTCCTCCCTGATTGCATCGTAGTACTCGAGCTTCTCCACCCTGGGGTTCGTGTCCTCAAACCTGAGGTGGAACTCCCCCTTATACAGGCGAGCGTATACGAAGGGGACGAGAAGCCCCTTCACGTGACCTAGCGTGGGGTAGCCGTTTGGCTCAGGCGCCACCCTAGTTACTATCCGCTCGTACTTCTCGGCGTTAGGCAGCGGCGGCCACTTCCTCTCCTCCTTCTCTCGCTTCTCCTCCAGCTGAACGCCAAGTTCCTCCGCTAGCCTTCTCAGCTCCTCCTCCGTCCGCTCGTTGACCTCAGCTACTACCTGCTGGACTATCTCCCGAACTTCCGATATCCTCTGCTTGAGGTCCGGCCTGTCAGCCAGCACCTTGCCAATAACTGGGCCTGGCCGAGCTTGGCCGTACTTCAGAGCGTTCTTTATCGCATGAATTAGCGCCAGCCTCTTGACCTCATTTTCCATCGTTGGAGACCCCTAGGGGGAGAAGGCTACCACTGAATCATAAAGTCCGACTTTGACAACTCGGCAGGCTTGGAGCCTCGTCAGATCGACTGTACCAGATGTCTCAAGCAGACCCTCGCAAATTGGCACCGATATGGGTCCTCGCTTCGCCAGGAAGAGCCTTTCACCGTCGAAGTGAAGGAAAAGCCCAACCGAGTCGGCCAATTCAAGGTCGTCCCCAACCTGAGCTGTGTCCGTCAGGTTGAGCGTGCCGTTCTCTGGCAGATTGAGGGTCACCGAGACTCTGAGTTCCACCCAGCCGTGAGTTAGGTCGTAGTTGAGCACCTCTATCCTTAGCCTCGTCGGGTCTGAATCTGTGCCTAGGTACAGCAGAGCGTCGAACCAGTTGGTCGTAGTCAGGTTGATGATCGTCCAGTTGAAGACCAGCTCGCTTGGCATCTTGTAGAACACGAATTCCGCGAGCCCATCCAGTCGAACAGTGTTCAGCTTGATGGCCGCTCCGCTGCCGGTCCAGGGGATGGTAACGATGTCTCCTACGTATATCCTGTCGCTGTCAGCCACCAATGACATAAGCATGGGTCCAGGGTTGACAGCCAGCCAAGAGCGGTTCCAGTAGAGAAGGTCGTCGGGGATTAACTCTAGAGAGGCCTCGTAGGCTCCCGCGGTTGAGTAGACCCCGAGATAGATCTCCACAGCCTTGCCTGTGCTATTCCCTACGTAGATCGCATTGTACGTAGAATCTATGGGGTAGAAATCCTCCGGAACGTTGCAAGGTATGAGCCAACCTTGGTAGCTCGAGTTTATCATCCAGACTCGCTCGCCTGAGACCCCGGCTAGAGAGGAATAGCACTCAGAGTGGGCGTTCAAGAAAAGAGCACTCATGGGCGGTGAGACCCAAGCTGCAGGTCGGGATGGCGCCAGGAATTCATCCCTGACCTTCACGCATCCGTCGTCGTACGTCATGAACAGAACCGCACCTACTCTGGGATCTTGGCAGGGATAGCTCAGGAGACCCTTGGCCGCGCCGAGAGTGCCGTACCTGTCTACTCCAGCGACCCACAGGAGAGGGACTTGAGGGTTCCAGGGGTTGGTCAGGGCCTGCGCGAAGCCAAAGTGGTACATGCCTCCAAAGTGGCGGTTATCCGGCGTTTTAACGGTCCAGAGCTTTCCCACCTTAACGAACCTCAGCGGCGCCCTCTCGTTTGGCAGCTCTGCATACTTGTTTGCCACGGGCCCTCCGATCAGGATGACCGCGTGATTCCTCAAGTCCTCAGGCTGCACCTCTGACGCGTTGAGGATCTCGGCCCTGCCTCCGAGCCTGAAGCGTATGAACTCGGCTATCTCGCTCGCTGCATCCCAGTCCTCCTGAGCGGCTGAGTCACCCACGACTATTACCGCGTCGGGTATGCCTTGAACGCTCAAAGCAGTTGAGAGTGGACAGAGACCAGAGAGTTCGAGCGGCTGAGTGTGAACTGAAGTTAGCGCGGGATAGCAAGCTATTGTTATGACGAGCGCGAAGAGGATAAACCTCCGCATCGACAGGCCCTCATGCCAATAGTCTGCTATAAGCTTGAAACGCCAGATAGCGAACTCATGAAGGGGTCCGTTACCCCAGGTGCGATCACACGTTACTCACTCTGGGATGGCTTCTTCATCCCCCCAAGCCCTTGGGGATAGTGTCGGTATAAAAGTGAGGCGTGAAGACTTCTATTCGTAGGTGGCTCTCATGAGAGTCCTGCGGGGAGAAGACGCCTGGAGGTACGTGGCCTCTCTGGAAACAAGAGACATCGAGAGCTGGCTCTTCAGACAGGCCGTAGAGCCAATAATCAAGGACGTGAGGGTCAGAGGAGACGCCGCCGTTGCGGAGCACGTAGCTAAGCTCTACGGAGTAGAGCTGTCCCCGGACGAATTCAGGGTCTCGAAGTGGGAGATAGAAGATGCTGTCTCAAGGGTATCTAGTGAAGACAAGAGGCTCATCGAAAGAGCGGTCGACGTGATAGCGGACTTCCACAGAGACCAGATGCCTAGAACGTACTCCAAGTCATACCCATGGGGGATGGCGTGGATCACTTGGGAGCCGCTAGACAGGGTCGGTGTACACGTCCCAGAGTATGATGAGGTGGCTTACGTCTCAACTCTGCTCTTTGCCGCGGTTCCGGCTCAGATTGCTGGAGTCGGAGAAATCGCGGTCTTCACTCCCCCTTTGGCTGAGGGCAGAGTGCGGCCCATATTGCTAGCGGCTTGTGAGATTCTGGGTCTCCAAGAAGTGTACAGAGTGGGAGGTCCTGTTGCCGTTGCGGCCATGGCGTACGGCACCTCAAAGATCTCCGCGGTGGAGAAGATAGTGGGCTCGGGAGACAGCTACTTTATGGCCGCCAAGCAGATAGTTGCTCCAGATGTACCGGTAGACATGCCATCAGGGCCCTCAGAGACTGCTATTCTTGCTGATATATCCGCGGTTCCACGCGTAGTCGCTGCAGAGATTCTCTCACAGGCAGAGCACGATGTTGACTCTATGGTGCTCCTGCTTACTGATAGCGATGAGTTGGTGGGAGAAGTCCTTGAACTCATTGAGGCGATGGCAGATGAGCTTGATAGGGGAGGAGTAGCAAGAGAGGCGATTAACGGGAAGGGCGCTGCCCTGATCTTCGACACGATGGAGGACGCTGTAGAGGCAGTGAACGTCATAGCTCCAGAGAGGGTCACCATTCTCTCCAGAGACGAGAGCCTGGCCAACCGGATAAAGAAGGCCGGAGCTGTATTCGTCGGGCCCTACACCGTTAGCGCCTTTGGCGACTACGCTCTAGGGATAAATCAGCTGCTCCCGAGTGGAGGGTACGCCAGAAGGTTTGGAACCCTAACCACCTACAGCTATCTAAGGCCGGTAGCGCGCGGTAGGTTGACGAGGGAGGGAGCTAAGGAACTCGCTCCGATAGTGTGTGGGTTGGCTAGACTCGAGGGTCTGACTGCTCACGCCGAAGCCGTTAAGATAGCCACTTCCTCTGATTGAAGCCCTCCTTGAGAGCTTTGTCTCTCTCTACCCTAGCTAAGATGCTGGCAGCAGCGACACTCACGTACCTCTCATCGGCTTTGGGCTCGACTACTAGCCTCGTGCCCTTAGGAACAATACTCTTGAGAGAGGCTTCAAGTTCCCCTGAGTCGAAGGAGTCAACAACCACCATGTGAACATTCTCCACTTCATCCAAGACCGCTTGCAGCACCTCCAAGTGCCACTGAGCTAGGAGTGCGTTGAGGTTGCCTCTCGACCAGAGGGTCTTGAACTCGTTTGGAGTGACGACTCTAACTGCCGAACTTAAGGCGAACTCCCTGACCAACATCGCCACTCTGGGAATCTCTCTCTTTGAGATGGACTTGCTCTCTACGAGCCCCAGGGCCCTCAGCCTGACTGCTGAGCTAGGATCTAAGGCCACTGCAGCCACTACTATCGGCCCGGAGACCTCTCCCTTCCCTGCTTCGTCTGAACCGACCTCAATGCCTGGAGGGGGGATCAAGACGCTCTCTATCAGCTCGACGAGAGACGAGTGATAGACGGCACGCCCGGTTCTGTAGACCACCACGAGAGAGTCGTCCAGCTTGGCCCTCAAGAGTTCGTACCTGCCCGGCGCAAGCAGCTCAGCGGACTTCCTCTCCAGAACCTCCCTTAGCCTATCCACCTCTTCCAGAGTAAGCTTAGTGCTTAGCTGAGCCTTTCCTTCGCCGACCGACAAGTTTTACCACCGCTGCAACGAGTCCAGCCGCCAGCGCCACTCCGACAAGCTGCCAGAGTGATAGCTGGGGGGGAGGCGCGACTTCGATCTGTACAACCTCTGTGACATTTCTCTCCTCCGCAGGATACGGGTTCATCCATCTTAGCATAAAAGTCGCCTCGTAGCTTCCTGGAGAGGGAGCCGTTAGCCTAACTGTTAGCTCCTTCCTCTCGTAGGGCTCTAGCGGGCCAACGTGCACGCTCTGATTGAAACCGTTTAGGGAAACTAGAAGTGTTGCGGAGCTGACCTGCCACGGAGAGTCGTTTCGAATGTGAACCGTCACGTTGAACTTCCTGCCAGCCTGAACCTCCTCTGAAGGTCCCTCGACTGAGAGGTTGAGGTAGGCGTTCTTCACAACTCTGACGCTCTCTGTTAGCGCCGCGACAGCAGACGAGCCTTCGTACTTGTAGGAGACCAGCACCATGATTGTGTGCCTGCCTGCATGGACGTCGGAGTTTATGAGGAGAGACTTGCTGACTAGCTTGATCTCGCCGGGTCCTATGGAGCCTAATGACTCAGACAGTGGAGAACTCATTAGAGTTGACATTACCGTGAGGTTCGCTTCCGTTACATCCACTCCCCGCTTGACAGGCCTACCGGACTGCTCGTCAACAGTCCACGCGTCCTCAACGTTGAGTATCGTCAGCTTCAGGGACAGACTTGTGGGGGGCTCAAACTCCTTAGGATGAACTTCGAGCTTAAACTGTGGTGTCCACGGCTTCACTGAGAGAGTGGCCGTTCTAGAGTGGTCAAATGTCCTCAAACTCCCGTTAGGGAGTTCCTCTACTCCAGTAGCCCTCACGGAGATTTGGTAGTCTCCCTGCAGAGTGTGGAGTGGGATAACCAATCTAGCCCTTAGGGAGAGGACGGCGATCGCCTCCGCTGTAACCCTAACGCTCGATCCCTCGATCGTAACGTTCTCTATTTCGTTAAAGTCGGGGTCTAGGGCCACAACCTTCGTTATGTTGTATGGGAAGTGTAGGGGGATTAGAAGGCTCGCTTCAACGCTCTTTAAGGTGTTCGGTGAGGTCAGAACCATTCCGCCCACGAGTATCTTCTTTGTTAGGTTGTACTCCAGAATTACCTCCCCTCCTTGAGTTATCTCCTCGGGGTACAGTGCCAAGAACGAGAGATACGGTCTTATCTCCTGCGCAGAAACTCCGGAAGCTGGAAGCCACGTGGAAGAGCTGGCTAGAATCACTAGAAGTAGCGTCAAGCCCCCCCGGGTTCTCATCATAGCGTCCTCCTCCCCACAGTTTTAAACCGGTAATCCCTGCACGGCGTACGAGATGGGGGCACTTGAAGTTCGAAATCTGACGAAAAGGTTCGGGGACCTAGTAGCAGTAGATCACGTATCGTTTGAAGTAGAGAGGGGGGAAGTCTTCGGATTCTTGGGGCCCAATGGGGCCGGGAAGACGACCACGCTGAGGATGATCTACGGGGTGTTGCAGCCCACCGAGGGGGACGTCCTCGTAAATGGAGTCAGCGTGAGGAAGGATCCCGAGAGGGCCAAGAGGAGCCTGGGTGTCATGCCAGAGGATACAGGATTGTACGCGAGGCTAACGGCTGAGGAGAACCTGCTCTACTTTGGGAAGCTTAGGGGCATGACGGAAGCAGAGCTGAGGAAGTTAATCCCGGAGATCTTGGAGAGATTAGGCCTGCTCGAGAAGAGATACGTGCTCGCCGACAAACTGTCCAAGGGGATGAAGAGGAAGCTTGCCTTCGCCAGGGCGGTCCTGCACAACCCAGAGATACTGCTCCTCGATGAGCCCACCTCGGGAGTCGACGTGATGAGCGCTAGAGAGATTCGGGCCATGATCTCTGAGTACGCGTCGCAAGGCGGAACCGTCGTGCTCAGCACGCACAACATGTGGGAGGTCCAGCAGCTCTGTCACAGAGTGGGGATAATCAACCGCGGGAGGCTGATCTACGTCGGCTCTGTCGAGGAGTTCGAGAGGCTCACTGGTGAGAAGGAGTTCGAGGAGGTTTTCGTGCGACTCATAAAGGGGGAGGTGGCGGAGTGAGGATACGGCTCAGGAGGTCTGGTTCTGAAGGTATCGTGAAGTTCACTAGAGGGCTCGGCCAGATCGGTTACTCTCTCCCTCCGAAGCCCTGGCTCATAGTTGCGTGGAAGGAGCTGACTGAGGCGCTAAGGGACAGGAGAACCATAGTGAACGCCATCCTGCTGCCCATGGTGCTGATGCCCCTTGCCATGGCAGTCCCGATGCTCTTCGTGAGTCCAAAAACCTCCCCGCCGAAGATAGCCATAGTTCCTGCGGATCCCGAGGCTCTGCCCCTCGTGGAGAGGATTATGACCTCAGTTCCCGGCAATTTCACCGTGAGGACGCCTAGTTTCAACGCCACAGACGCTATCCTCGGAGGGGTTGTAGACCTCGTAATCGTGATACCTGAGGGATTCTCTCGTAACATCAGCTTGGGCAGCTCGGCGAGCGTCCTCTACCTCTACGACCCCTACAAGCTGAAGTCCTCTACCGCCATGGCCATGGTGTCGCAGGTGGTGGCTCAATATGCCAGAGAGATAGTGCTGGACAGGCTGAGGAAGCTCAATTTGACAGAGGAGTTCGTCGAGCCGATTAGACAGCTCAGCTACCAGGTGACAGCCACGGGCAAGGCGGCAACCACCGAGTCGATGATGGGCGTCATGATCCTGCCCATGATGGTGGGTGTGCTTGCCATAACAGGTGCCAGCTCCTTTGCCTTAGACATGGTGGCTGGGGAGAGGGAGAGGAAGACCATCGAGTCCCTCCTGACGGCCCCAGTCAGGAGAATCTCCATTTTAGCAGGCAAGTACTCGGCTCTTACAGCCCTGGCTGGTCTGATGGGTTTGTCCACAATCGTCTCTGTCATTCTGAGCGTCGGCCTCATAACAGTGGCCATATCCGGCCCAGAAATGTTTCCTGGGCTAGAAGAGGTGCCCAGTGAGTCAGTAGGCATAATTTCGCTCTCAAGAATACTCCCTCAGAATGCTAACCCCTTGCTAGTTCTGGGGGGCATTGTGGCGGCCATGCTCTTGGCAGCCCTAACCGGTAACGCGATAGTAGTCATGGGCGCAAGCTTTGCTAAGAGCTTCAAGGAAGCCCAGCAGTATGTTGGCGTGATTACCGGAGTTATGATAATCCCTATGATAGCTGTCCCCTATGCTCCCTCCAGTCTACTGATGCCGCTCAGACTAATGCCGATCACGTCCGTGGCCATGCTTGCTAGAGACCTGATCGTTAATCCGGCCGACGTCTCGGCCAT
>JAVCBV010000078.1:0-5335 GCA_037917695.1 Thermoproteota archaeon
ATCCATAACAAGTATCTTTGGTTCCTAATATCTCTTACCCCGCAGAGTTGTGGAGAAAATCAAGAGTTCACAGGAAGCACTGGAAGTGCACTCCCCAACTATTTTATAATCACTTGCGTTTTCAAGGTGTGCTCAAGCTAGAAGAGCTGCACGGTCGCATAGAAGATTTTTTGCGAAGTATCATGGCTAATGAGATACTGAAGGCTGTGGGAAGAGGTGATAAAAGCCTTTTTATTGATTTTAGAAAGCTCGAAAAGTTCGATATAGAGCTTGCAGATGAGTTAATAAACAACCCTGAGGAAGTTTTGAAAGCTTTTGAGGAAGTTCTGCTCGATCTTTCTGGAAGTGAAAGAACAATAAAAGTTAGGTTAAAGAACCTGCCAGAAAACCTTCAGCTCAAAATAAAGGATTTGAGAAGTTATCACCTTGGCAAGCTTGTTATTGTTGAGGGGATAATAAGGCAAGCGAGTGAAGTTAGGCCAGAAGTTGTCAAAACAAGTTGGGAGTGTCCTGTCTGCGGGAACGAGATTTTAATATTTCAGAGTGGGATGGAGATAGAGAAGCCAAAAGAATGCATATGCGGGAACAGGAAGGGTTTCATACTGAAAAACAAGGAATTTACGGATGTTCAGAGAATAGTAATTGAGGAAAATCCAGAAACTCTTGAGGGAGGAGAGCAACCGAGTAGGTTAAGTGTTATTTTGAGGCACGACCTTGTTGATCCTCATTTCAGGCACCGCACAATGCCAGGAACTTTAGTAAGGGTTTGGGGGGTTCTGAAAGAAGTTCCTTTAAGAAGCAGGGAGAGCAAGAGATATGATATTTTTCTTGAGGCAAATTATCTTGAGACGCTTGTTCAAGAGTTTAAAGAGCTTGAGATAACAAGGAAGGATGTTGAAGAAATATTAGAGATTGCAAAAAGTGGAAAAGCATGGGAGTTGATTGTTAATTCCATAGCTCCCAGCATTTACGGGCACGAAAAGGTTAAGGAAGCAATAGCTCTTCAGCTTTTTGGTGGGGTTAGGAAAAAAAGGCCAGATGGTACATGGAGCAGAGGAGACATTCACATTTTGCTTGTCGGAGATCCTGGAAGTGGGAAAAGCCAAATTCTGAAATATGTTGCAGGTCTTGCTCCAAAAGCAAGATATGTTTCTGGAAAAGGTGCAAGCGCGGTTGGTTTAACAGCAACGGTTGTTAAAGATGAGTTTCTAAAAGGTTGGACTCTTGAGGCTGGAGCTATTGTTCTTGCGAATGGAGGCATAGTATGCATTGATGAGATGGACAAAATAAGCAAGGAAGACATTTTTGCTTTACATGAGGCGATGGAGCAGCAGTCGTACCACCCAGATACTACCCTACTCCTAGCAGACGGCAGGAGGGTGCGAATTGGGGAGTTCGTAGAGGAGCTATTCACGAAGTATAGAGATAGAGCGGTTGTTGGGAAAGACTGCCTCATACTCCCAGTGAGGGATCTGGGCATTAAGGTCCTCACGACCGACTTCAAGAGGGTCTTTGCCATACCTATAGATAGGGTTAGCAAGCACGTAGCTCCATCGATCTTTGTGAAGATCACGTTCTCCAATGGGCGCTCAGTAACAGTCACTCCTGAGCACCCAGTCTACGTGAGGAGGGGAGGGCGCATAATGGTCGTTAGAGCTGATGAAGTTAGGGTGGGAGATGTATGCCCAGCACCAAGGAGGCTGCCCATCCCCCACGCCGCTTTTCAGGACCGGCTGAGAGAGGCGCTCGAGAAGGCGCGTATTGAGGAAGGACAAGTCATTATAGTGCTAGGTGAGAGGGAGAGGGCTGAGGAGATGCAGGAAGCTCTACTCGCGGCGGGCCTCTCCTCAGTCATTAAGGAGGGGGGCAGCTACGAGGTGCTCGTGGAGGGGGAGCCGAGCGAGGTGATGCGTAGGCTGAAGGATCCTACGGATCCCGGTGAAGCGCTCCCAGGGGTAGGGTGGGTTGAGGCAGTGAAGGTCGAGACCCTGCCTAATGATGGTGCGGCCTGGGTGTACGATGTGACCGTGGAGCCTACTAGGACGTTCATAGGCGAGTGCCTAGTGCTCCACAATACGGTGAGCATAGCTAAGGCCGGGATAGTCGCAACGCTTAATGCGAGGACTTCCATCTTAGCGGCTGCAAACCCCGCTTTTGGCCGGTACTTACATAATAGGCCGGTTACGGAGAACATAGATCTCCCACCGACAATACTATCACGCTTTGACCTGATCTTCGTCATAACAGATACCCCCAACGCTGAGGGGGACAGAGCGCTGGCCGAGTACGTACTGGACTTCCACAGGCAGTACTATCCCGAGTCTTTAGAGCACGTGATACCTCGCGACCTCCTCAAGAAGTACATTGCCTACGCTAGGAAACATGTAAGGCCCCGCCTCTCTGAAGAGGCCAAGAAGAAGCTAGTGGACTTCTACGTTGAGATGAGGACCAAAAGCCAGGGAGTGGACTCGCCCATAGCCATAACGCCGAGGCAGCTTGAGGCACTAGTCAGGCTGGCTGAGGCGCACGCTAAGATGGCGCTCAGCGAGATTGTCATGGAGAAGGATGCTGAGGCGGCTATAGAGCTTATGATGGCTTTCCTGAGGAGCGTAGGCTACGATGTTGAAAGCAAGAGGATAGACATCGACATAGTGATGACCGGGCAGCCTAAGTCTCAGAGGGATAAGATAGTGATGATACTCGACATGCTCGAGAGGATGATGAAGGAGAGCGGCGGCGAGCCCGTGGAGAAGGAGGAGATCGTAGAGCGCGCGGTTGAGAAGGGGCTCGATGAGCTCTTCGTCCGTAAGGTGCTGGAAAAACTCTACGAGAGCGGCGAGATTATAGAGCCGAGACCCGGCTACATAATGTTGCTGAAGAGCAGGTAGCAATGAAAGTCGAGGATTTGGAGATACCGGAGAGAGCCAAGGAGGCTCTGAAGAGGCGTGGGATAGCCGAACTGTTTCCTCCCCAGGAGCTAGCTGTAAGAGCTGGCCTCCTCCAAGGGGGTAATGTGGTAGTTACGGCGCCCACAGCTTCGGGTAAGACTCTCATAGCAGTTCTCGCTGCTCTCAAGCATCTAGGAGATGGGAGAGGCAAGGTCCTGTACTTGACGCCTCTCAGGTCTCTGGCCTCTGAGAAGTACGATGAGTTCAGCGACCTCTTCGGAGAACTAGGCTATAGGGTAGCCCTAAGCATAGGCGACTACGACTCAAGCGATCCGTGGCTCGATAAGTACGACGTGATAATAGCTACGAACGAGAAGGCTGATAGCTTGGTCAGGCATGGAGCGCCCTGGCTGAGGAAGGTCTCTCTTGTCGTAGCGGACGAGATACACTTGATAAGGGAGCTCAGGAGAGGCCCCACTTTAGAGCTGTTGCTATCAAGGCTTATGCGCCTCATCCCCCACGCCCAGTTCGTAGGTCTCAGCGCGACAATAGCTAACTTAAATGAATTGGCATCCTGGCTGGGGGCTAGGCCTGTGGCCTCTCACTGGAGGCCTGTACTCCTCAGGGAGGGCGTCTACTACGACGGCATCATAGAGTTCGGGGATGGAGGCACTAGGAGCGTTGACGTAAAGCACGGTGACGCGCTGATGGACCTAGTACGCGATTCCCTGAGCGAGGGGGGGCAGGCGCTTATCTTCACGTACAAGAGGAGGAGCGCAGTCTCGAGGGCTATTAAGTTGAGCCGTGTAGTGGACAAGGAGCTGAGAAGGGCTGAGAAGAGGAGGCTCAGAGAGCTGGCACACCAGCTCTTAGCTAGGGAGAGGAATAGTGTGGCTGAGAAGTTGGCCGCCGTGATCCTAAGGGGGGCGGCGTTTCACCACGCCGGGTTAAGCCACTTTACAAGGAAGTTCGTTGAGGAGGCCTTTAGGAATAACCTGGTCAAGGTGGTGGTGGCCACGCCCACGCTCGCCGCAGGCGTAAACCTCCCTGCTAGGAGGGTGATAATAGCGGATAGACGCAGGTTTAATGCTGAGCTGGGAGTCCACGAGGAGATAACTGTCATGGAGTATAAACAGATGGCTGGCAGAGCTGGGCGGCCTAAATACGATAGGGTGGGGGAGGCCGTTCTGATAGCTAGGACGTGGGATGAAGTAGACTACTTGCTGGAGGAGTACGTGAAGGCGTCGCCGGAGCGCATAATATCTAGGCTAGCCTCTGAGCGCGTGTTGAGGAGCCAGGTCCTGGCCGAGGTCGCAAGCGGTCTGGCGGGGTCCCTCGATGAGCTTCAGAGGACTCTCGGTTACACGCTTTATGCGAGGCAGTTCAGCGAGCAGTACTTACGGGAGTTGCTCGAGAGGGTGTTAGAGGAGCTTATAGACGAGGGTTTCTTGAGCGTGGAGGGTGGGCAATTGAGCGCTACAGCTCTGGGTAGGAGGGTTTCAGAGCTATACTTAGACCCGCGCTCGGCAAGACTCATGATGGAGTGTTTGAGGGAGAGGAAGTACTTAACTGACCTCACCTACCTACATCTGGTGGCCTTGACGCCCGATATGGCTAGACT
The DNA here is from genome assembly GCA_037917695.1 of Thermoproteota archaeon. Taxonomy (GTDB): domain Archaea; phylum Korarchaeota; class Korarchaeia; order Korarchaeales; family Korarchaeaceae; genus DRBY01. Next base: position 4,510 of record JAVCBV010000078.1, read on the forward strand.
GTACCTGAGGAGGGGGGATCGCGAGTGGCTTGAGAGGCTGGTAGATGAGTGTGCAGAAGAGTTCGCGGCCCCACTCCCCGAGGACCCAGAGGAGTACGAGTTCTATCTTGCGAGCCTTAAAGTGGCTACGCTACTTCTAGATTGGATTGAGGAGAAGCCTGATGACTACATTTACAGGAAGTATGACGTGGGGCCCGGCGACCTCTACTCGATAGTTCAGACCTGTGAATGGCTTCTCTACTCAGCCTCTGAGCTTGCACGCCTCATGGGCATGGATGAGCGCTTTAGGGAGCTCAGGGTATTGAAGGAGCGCGTCAAGCACGGAGTTAAGGCGGAGCTACTGGAGCTCACCAGCATAGAGGGAATAGGGCGTGTGAGGGCTCGTGCACTTTACGTTCACGGCTTTAGGAGCCTCGTGGATATCTTGAGGGCGGATGAGCATGAGCTGGCTAAGGTGCCTGGTATAGGGCCGGCGCTGGCCAAGAGGTTAAAGGAGGCTGTGACAGGCGGTAAGCCCCTCCCAAGGCTATCAAGTAGGAGGGGTCTAGACGAGTTCCTTACATAGTGGTGGAACTTAAGGGCTGACGCCGTAGGTGATGGGATGACTGGGAATTACAGGGTGATAGACCTCTTCTGTGGTGCAGGTGGCTTCTCCAGGGGTTTTGCAGAAGAAGGCTTTGAGATAGCCTTGGGGGTCGATAATCTGAGGCCGGTGGCCGAGGCCTTTAAGCTCAATTTCCCTCACGCCAAAGTCTTGGTAGAGGACGTGAAGCTCCTACACGGCGAGGACCTAGAGTCCCTCGTGGGAGATGTGGATGTTGTGATA
>JAVCBV010000090.1:0-5311 GCA_037917695.1 Thermoproteota archaeon
CAGGTGGAGATCCCGAGGGAGGCCCAGGAGTTGGACCTCTCCATAACCCAGTTCGTTCCGGTGGCCCAGGAGGAGGTGCCGGAGGGGCTAGAGGCCGAGGAGTGGAGCCTGCCGGCCAAGCCCCGGCGCCGGGGCCTGGCCCTCTTCATACTGGTTATGCTCCTGCTTTTCGGGTTGGGCGTCTTGGTGGGGTTGGTTAGCCTTGTGGTATGGCTGGTGAGGTGAGGCGTGCTTCTTGAGGTGGGAGAGGTTCTTCTCGGGAAATACGAGATCCTCGAGCCCATAGGGACCGGAAGCATCTGCGAGGTCTACAAGGCCCACCAGAGGGATCTGGACCGGGATGTGGTGGTTAAGGTGGTGAATCCCAGGATAGTTCTGGACAGGGAAATCTTCACCAAGCTGGTGGGCGAGATAGAGAGGATGTCCCGGCTGGAGCACCACCCCAACATAGCCTGGATTCTGGACCTGGACAAGGACGGCAGGTGGGTGTTCTTCGTAACTGACTACTACCCCGATAACCTCAAGGCCCTCCTGGAGCGGGAGGGGAGACTGGAGCCCGACCGGGCCGTTGAGATCACCAAGGGTATCCTCCAGGCCTTGGCCTTCGCCCACGAACACGGCATTCTCCACCGGGAGATAAAGCCCTCCAACGTGCCCTTGAGCGAGGAGCTCGAAGAGGGGAGCCACTTCGCTCTGCTTGAGATCTCCTTTAGGATGCCCCCTCCCTTTCCCAGGAGAGCCTCGGGCGACTCCATCACTCTCTTCGCGAGGTAGTATCCAGCCCAGCCGTAGAACGCCTCTAAGCCGACAGAATGGTACCACTCCTCATCCTTCTTGTAGGATGCAAGCGGAATAACGCGTCCCCCTCCGCCCTCCTCGTCTGAGTGTGGACCGCCTAGAGTCAGAAGGAGGCCCACCACGAGCCGATCTGGTTCGACCACTCTTTCGAACCTAAATGAGGAGCTCTCATGAGGGTCTAGCAGCCAGGGACCTTGGTCAGACAGCACATCAAGTAGGAAATCCTCTAGCTCTACTCTAGATATGCTCGCGCCCTTGTCGCTGGCCTGCATTCTCTCGGGGGCTCCCCCCAACAACCCTCTCCGGCCAGGAGTATATAACCGCCTCGTGCGACGGCAGCCGCTCTGAATTTTATGAACCTGAGCACGGGATCTGCTGATCTCCATGGCGAGAATCAGGACCTTTATCGCGGTTGACCTCGAAGATGAAGAGGCAATAGCTAGGATCGTTCAGATTCAGAGAGAGATCAAAGCCACCGGAAACGACGTGAAGATCGTTGAGCCAGAGAATCTCCACGTAACTCTCAAGTTCCTCGGGAGCATTGATGAAGCCCTCATACCCGAGATCGAGAGGGTTCTCTCAAATCCCGAGGTACCCGCCTTCGAGGCCAGGCTGGTCGGCATCGGGGCCTTCCCAAATCCGGCGCGGCCCAGGGTCATATGGATAGGATTCTATGAGGGGCGAGAGGAACTCGCAGAGCTAATGAGGTGGACGGACACCAGGTTAAGAACCCTGGGCTTCCCAAAGGAGGCGCGTGAACCTGAGCCCCACCTGACTATTGCAAGGGTAAAGAGGTTGAGGAACAGAGAGTCACTGAGAAAGCTATTCACCGCTCTGGTCTCCGCCGAAGTGGGTGTTATGGATGTATCTGAGATCAGGGTCAAGAAGAGCATATTGAGGCCTGAGGGGCCTGTCTACGAGACTCTCGCCTCAATCCCCCTCCCAAAAACGTGAGTGATAAAGGAAACAGATTTATTACCCCGTACTCGCCCTCTTTTATCAGGCCTCATGACCCGGACCCTCTCGTTTGCCCTCCTCCTGATCGCGATCCCGTCTGCCACCTACATCACGGCGGGGAACAGTACCACCGTAGTCGCCCGAGTCGATGGTACCATAACTAAGGGAGTGGCCGAGTACATTTCTGGGGCAATAGAATTCGCCGAGGAGATTGGCGCAGTTGGCCTCGTCATCGTGCTGAACACCGATGGAGGCTTCTTAGACGCGACCGAGGAGATAATCCTGGCGATGCGTGAGTCGCTCGTCCCCGTTGCGGTCTACATCCCCCCAGGGGGAAGGGCTTTCTCTGCCGGGGCTCTGATACTGTTGGCTTCAGACACGGCTGGAATGGGCCCTGGCTCAGCAATCGGAGCCGCGGAGCCTAGGCCTTATGACCCAAAGGTCTCTAGCGCGGTGGCAAGTTGGGCTCGGAGTCTAGCAGAGAGTGCAGGGAGAAATGCGACGGCGGCTGAGGCCTTTGTGCTCGAGAACCTGGCGCTCTCGGCAGAAGAGGCCCTCAGATCCCACGTAGTGGAGCACACCGCCGAAACCCTAGAGGAGTTCATCGAGGCCATTGGTTGGCCCTCGCCCGCTCAAGAAGTGAGCCCGAGTGGCAGAACCGCGCTAATAATTCTGATCACCGAGCCACTGAACGCGTGGGCGCTCGTGATAATCGGGGGCCTCCTTCTGCTGGCTGGGCTCTCTCACCCCACCTACATTATGGAGGGGGTCGGCGTCGGGCTCCTAGTTCTGGGGCTGTTCGGCCTCGGCCTGATGGGAGTCGGCCTGGCAGCCACGGGACTCATCCTTGCTGGGATAGCCACGATGTTCTTCGAGTTGAAGACGGGCCACGGGATCTTGGCCATAGCGGGAACTCTCATGGCCGCGATCGGCCTCATGCTGGTTTACAGGGCCAGCCCTCTCCTTTCTCCTGGGATCGGCGTCGGTGCCACAGTCGCCGCGGCGCTGATTGGATCTGGGATCGCCGGATTCTACCTCTACAAGATCAGACAGACCTTGAAGCTCAAGCCGACGTGGGGGGATCTTAAGCAAATCATTGGCAAGACTGGCGTCGTGAGGAAGGCGATAAAACCCGGATCGGAGGGCGTGGTTCTCGTCGGATCGGAGCTGTGGACCGCCGTGTCAGAAGAGGAATTGGAGGAGGGCGAGCGGGTCAAGGTCGTGAGCGTCGAGGGCTTCAGGCTTGTGGTGAGAGGTGTGAGAGAATGATGCTTCAGGCAGGACCTGCGTATCTCTTCGGCAATCTGCTCTTGATCATAATAGCCCTCATAGTCGTGGCTCTCGTAGCATCGGCCATCAAGATAGTCCCTGAGTACAAGAGGCTAGTGATCCTCAGGTTAGGGCGCTTCATAGGGGTGAGAGGGCCAGGGCTAGTGCTTCGAATACCGATCATTGACAGGCTCCTGTGGGTCGATCTGAGGGAAGGGTACTTCACCGTGCCTCATCAGACGTGCATCACCAAGGACAACGCTCCGACCGACATTGACTTCATCGTCTACTACAAGGTGGTGGACCCAGCCGCCTCGGTGCTCAACGTCTCCGATTTCAAGGGCGCGGCCTTGGGGATAGCGACGACTATTCTGAGGGCGGTAATAGGCGAGATGATGCTTGACGAGGTTCTAGCGAAGAGAGACGAGATAAACAAGGTTCTGAGGGTCAAGCTAGACGAGGTCACCGAGAGATGGGGCGTCAAGGTCACAAACGTCGAGATCAGGGAGATACTGCCGCCAAGACCGGTTCAGGAGGCCATGATCAAGCAGATGGCAGCGGAGAGAAACAGAAGGGCAATGGTCACGGAGGCGGAGGGTAAGAAGGAGGCCGCCATACGTGTTGCCGAGGGAGAGAAGCAGGCTGCCGTACTCAAGGCTGAAGGAGACCGCCAGGCTGCCATACTCCGGGCAGAGGGTTACGCCATAGCACTAAGGACTATATCCGAAGTGGCCAGAGAGCTTGACGAGAACACCATGAAGCTGCAGTACTTAGAGGGCCTCAAGACCATAGGCGGCGCGGAGTCCACAAAGATACTGCTCCCCGTTGAATTAATGGAGATGGTAAAAGAGTGGCTGAAGAAGAAGGAGTGAGGGCCGATGCGTCGGCCCCTGATAACCCTGCTTTCAGATTTTGGCACACGGGACTATTACATCTCTGCAATGAAGGGAGTAATACTCAGCATACTCCCCGACGCTGAGATCGTTGATATCACGCACGACATCACCCCTTTTTCCATCATCGAGGGGGCTTTCGTCCTCTGGCAGGCTGTAAAGTGGTTTCCCAAAGGCACAGTTCACGTTGCTGTGGTAGATCCGGGAGTGGGAGGCAAGAGAGACCCAGTCGCCATCAAGGCGGGCGGAGGTTACCTTGTGGGTCCGGATAACGGCCTGCTGGTGCCAGCTGCGGAGAGGTTAGGCATTGAGGAGGTGAGACGAATCGAGAGCGGGGAGTTCATCCTCGAGCGAACTGGGACGTTTGACGGAAGAGACGTGTTCGCTCCTGCGGCAGCGCACTTGGCTAAAGGGGTGCCTTTCGACAGGATTGGATCTAAAAAGGCTGATTTCGTTCGCTTAAGGCTATTCCAGTACAAGACAACGCCGGATTGCATCTTCGGTCACGTCTTACACCTAGACCGCTTTGGAAATGTAGTCTTGGATATTCCGAGCAGCGCGCTGACGTCCAAGTGGCCCAAAGCACTGACTGTTGAGACCGAGAGAGGGAATCGATTTGCTGCCAAATTAGCCTCTCACTACGAAGAGGGTTCTCCAGGAGAACTGCTGGTAATAAGAGGGAGCAGTGGCTTGCTGGAACTATCGGTAAACAGAGGGAGCGCTGCCGAGATCATCAAGCTTCTGCCTGGTGAAAGCATCAAGATACGCCCAGCAGAATAGTCTAAGCATACTTTGCTCCGAACGGCGATTTATAACAGTAGGGCTGCAGGTTTCTCGAAGGCCTTTTGACTTGATTCATCCTCTTGTCACACTAACAACAGATTTTGGCACACGGGACTATTACGCTGCGGCGATCCGCGGTGCAATCTTACAGGAGTGTCCAAATGCCGTGATCATGGATATCGCGCACGACCTGGAGCCATTCAACTTGAGGGGTGGTTCACTAATCCTCTGGCAGGCCATACCTTGCTTTCCGAAGGGAACAATTCACGCTGTCATAGTCTTCCCCGAGACGGGGGTCGAGAGGGTCCTTGCAATCAAGGCAGGGGGAGCTTCCTGGTAGGTCCGGACAACGGAATCCTCACGATGGCTGCGGAGGCCCTTGGCATAGAGGAGGTAAGGTGCGTTGAGAGGAGCGCCTACGCAACCGGTGGTGCGAGAACTTTTGACGGCAGGTTCTTGATAGCCCCCGCCGCGGGGCGCCTGGCGTCTGGAAGCCCTTTTGAAAACTTGGGACCCGAGGTCACAGATTTCAAGAGGATAAGCTTATTTCGGGCTGTTGTAGGGCTGAATTCGGTTCAGGGGGACGTCATTCACGTAGGTAGATTTGGGAA
>JAVCBV010000039.1:0-5310 GCA_037917695.1 Thermoproteota archaeon
GAAGTGGGGAGAATCGATCTAGTGGGCATTGAGGCGCTAGATAGGGGATTTAGGCTTAGGTACAGTGTCTCGTGAAAGAAGGTCTGCGCGCAGGAGCCCTGCGATTTGACAACGACTTGAGCCGAACTGCGATCGACTGTGGCTCCTCCGCCAAATCATAGAACCCTTTTTTAGCAGACAGAATCTGCCTCACACTGCTTTGAAGATAGAAGAGCTGGCTGAGCTGCTGTCGCTGGCGCTGTCTCCACCAACGCTCGGCGCCCTCGCCGCCGCTGCGCTCATAGCGAGTGAAACGGCGGAGGCTGCTTTGGCCCCCGTCATCGGATTCGGCATGGGGTTGGTGTTCCTCGGGATCCTCCCCGCGGCCCCCGTAGCCGCCGGTGATGGGGTAAACGGCCTGAGCGGAACCAAGATCAGAGACAGATCTCGCAGAGTTGCCCTGCTCCTCTGGGCGGCGCCTGTCTACGCGGCCGGCGCGCTCGCATTCCGGCTCGTGGGCTGGGTGAGTCTCTCCTTCCTCTCGACCAGCTACTCCCTCACAGCCCTCGCCTTGGCCTTGTTGAGCACGAAAATGAGGGTGAGCATCCATGCCGCCGGGCTTGCCATCCCAGGGGTTACCCTAGCCCTCTTCAGGGGGCTTGAGTGGCTCTCCTCTCTCGTCCTTATAGTCCCCGTGGCGTGGGCGAGGATCAAGCTGGGAGTGCACACCCCCGCACACATGCTGCTAGGAGCAGTCGTGGGCGGGTTAGTCCCGCTTCTGCTCTGGCTCTTGTGACTCAGCGCGGACTGAGGACGCGTAGGAGCACGCGAGGAGCACTCCCAACAGGAGCGAGTCCACGCCAGTCTCGACCGAGACTGTCATGTAGGCGAGAGCCATCGCTCCAGTTGCCCCCAGGCCAGCCGATCCAAAGAGGAACCCTAAGAGAAGCGTCTCCACCAGCCCGAACACTCCGAAGTCCCCCACAGGCTGTCCCATGAAGAAGTAGGTGTACCTAGTGGTTCCCCTCCCGAACAGGCTCGCCACCCTCCTCCTGGGGTCTAGCGACAGTAGGAGCTGCCCGCCGTACAGCCCGATAGGTAGGCTCGCGAGTGATATCTCCTCGTACACCCAGTAGGTGAAGGCCGCTCTGTGCAGGATTCCCAGCGGATCTAGAGTACCCTCCAGACCCCTGAGGGCTCCCAAGAAGACTGCGCCTACGGCCAGGACCCCAAGAAAGCTCAGCACCTGTTTCTTATCCTCCTGAGCCGAGGCCCAGGCTAGAGCTGGGAGAAGAGCGTATGAGCGAAAGCCAGTCAACAGACCCAGCGTCGCCGACGCCGCCGCTACCCACGCCTTGCCGGATAGTGCGGAGGCCGCGGTCAACGCGAGCGCAGCCGAGCCGAAGAGCCTGGGGACGTATCCAGATCGAGCAGACGGATTGAGGAGAGGGAGTCCGCAGAGGGCCCACCCAGCTAAGAACAGTGCGACCCCTATAGCTAGCGCCGGGCCGTACGCCTTCAGTGACCTCGGGTTCGAGCATCTGAGCCAGGAGTCTACTCGGCCCCTCAGGGCGATGAACAACGCTGTTATCGCCACCGCAGTTCCTACGCCCAGCACACTGGCCCTCAGAACAGAAATTGCGAGTGCTGAGAGGGAGGCGGCGTACAGAACTCGTGGGATCCTAGGACCTCTAAGGTAACCGAGTGCGAGGCATGCCCACCCAGCTGCCGTCAAAAGGAGGGGGGCCAACCTTGGCTTCCTTCCCGAGGCTGACAAGGTCGCGATGGCTAAAGCGACATAAACCCAGTAGGCGATGGAAAACAGCAGGAGGGGTTTAGGTCCCTTAGCGCCTCGGTCCTCCCCCCCTCCAACGCCCATCGTGGCACCTCAGAGCTTTATTGCGAGGGTAAGATCTGGAGCGGCGTAAACCTTGATCTTCTTGCCGGCTGCAATGGGCACTTCTGGATCAACCTCGATTATGAACGGCTCTCCACCGTCCCTCGCTTGGACTCTCTGAGCGTTGCCGAGGTAGGAGACATGGTAGACCTCAACCTCGAACTCGTTGGAGTCTGGGGTCTCAGGGTTGAGTTCGAAAGACTCTGGCCTTATCATTACCAGCACGCGGTCGCCCACGGAGGGGGGGTCCTCTGGGTGCGAGGGGACTGCCAAGAACTCCCTCCCGAGGGACGGTATCCTAACCCTTAGCCGCCCAGCATCCTCTGTGACTACTTCGCCGTAGAGGAAGGTTCCCTGACCTATGAACTTAGCCACGAACTCGTTCTTGGGATGTCTGTAGATCTCCTGCGGCGTACCTATCTGCATCACCCTGCCCTGGTTCATGACCGCGATCCTGTCGGAGATGCTCATAGCCTCCTCCTGGTCGTGAGTGACGTATAGTGTAGTTATCCCCAGCTCCCTCTGCAGCTTCTTCAGCTCTGCCCTCATCTCTATCCTTAGCTTAGCGTCGAGGTTGCTGAGGGGCTCGTCGAACAGCAGGACTTTGGGGTTGATCACTATCGCCCTGGCGAGCGCGACCCTCTGCTGCTGCCCGCCGGAGAGCTGGTGAGGGGTCCTGCCCTCGAGCCCCTCTAGCTTGACGAGGTTTAGAACCTCAAGAACCCTTCTCCTGATCTCCTCCTTCTTGTAGCCCCTGATCTTCAGGCCGTAGGCTATGTTATCGAACACGTTCATGTGGGGCCAAAGGGCGTAGTTCTGAAACACCATGCCCGTGTCCCTCCTGTGAGGGGGGACCTCCGTGACGTCCTGATCGTCGAAGTAGACCCTCCCCTCATCGGGCAGCTCGAGCCCCGCGATACACCGGAGGAAGGTAGTCTTGCCGCATCCGCTGGGGCCCAAGAGCGTAAAGAACTCGCCGTGCTGGATCTCGAGGCTGACATGGTCCACGGCGACGACCTCTCCGAAGCGCTTCGTCAGGTCGACTGTCCGTATCCTTACCATGCGATCACCCTCAGACCCCTATCAGGGCCGTCGCCCTCCTCCTCAGCAATAAGTTTGCGCCGACGATGAAGACGAACTGCAGGGCCATGAGCATGAAGCCCATCGCGGCAGGCTGGGCCAGGCCCCCGGCCAGGCCGTGGAACAGCATGTCGTACATCTTCCAAGTCATGGGCGCATCCCTGTGGTTGGCGTCCCCCACCACTATCCCGGTGCTCACCTCGGACATGGAGTAGATGAAGGACAGCATGCCCCCGGCCAGCACGTTCAGCGCGATCAGGGGTAGGATTATCGTGAAGAACGTGCGCGTCCTGCTTGCGCCGACGGTCCAAGCTACCTCGTCTAAGGCCTTGTCGGTCTGCTCCAGCCCGGAGAAGACGGACCTCACCGTGAAGGGTATCTTTCTCACCGTGTAGGCGGCTATCAGGAGCGGGGCTCCGCTGATGGTCGGGCTGAGGGGCGTCCCGAGGTAGGTGAGGAAGAGGCCCGTGGCCACGGCTATCCCGGGGACCGCTATGGGCAGCGTCACGAGCAGGTCCAGGGCCTCTATTCCCGGGATCCCCTTCTTCCTGGAGACTAGGTAGGCCGCGCTCACGCCGAGGATCACCATGAACATTGTGGCGACGCCTGAGTAGACAAGACTGTTCAAAATGCTCTTCTTGGCCTGCTCGTCGGCCAGAACCGCCTTGAAGTTGTTCAGGGTGTAGCTCTCCGGCAGGATGGTGGTGCCCCACTCCTTGGAGAAGGCCAGCAGGGTGACCCCTATGTGGGGGAGCGTGGCGAAGAAGAGGACCGCGAAGACGAGCACATAGACCAAGATGACGGTCTTGTTTGAGAGCCTGCGCCTCCTAGGCCTCCAGATTCCTCCCTTCCCAAGCATGGCGTACCTCTTGAGGCTCACGTACCTCCTGACCGCGACGAACACCACGGCGGATATCAGCAGCAGAATCAGGGCCAGTGTGGTGGCCTCCTGGGAGATGAGGCCAGCGGGCGTGAATATTCTGTTGAATATCTGGAAGGTGAGCACCTTCTCTGCCACGGTACCCTTGAACACTATGGGCGTCCCCAGATCCTCAAGCGCCAAGATGAACACCAGGAGGGCGCCAGCCTCCACCCCTGGGGTAGCCAGGGGCAGCGTTATGGTTCGGAAGAGCCTGAACCCGCTGGCCCCGATGTTGATCGCCTGCTCCTCAAGCGATGGGTCGAGGCTTATGAGGGCTGTGTAAGCGTTCAGCATCACGATGGGGTAGAATATCAGGGTCTGAACCATTACCACGGCAGGTAGACCCGTAATCTCAATCTTGAATGGCAGCAGGTGGAGCATGTCGTGGAACAGGACGTTCAGGACGCCGTCGGCTACTATCATCCTCTTCAGCCCAATGGCGCCAACGAAGGGCGTGGAGAGGAGCGGGATCAGCGAGATTATTCTGAGCGCCTCGGATCCGGGGAACTTGTACTTCGCGAATACGAAGGCCAGCGTGAACCCCAGTATTGTTGAGAGCACCGCGGTAGAGCTGGCGACGACGAGGGAGTTCACGAGGACGCCAAAGTCCCACCCAGTGATGTAGATTATCTTGACGACCTCCCCGGTGGGTCTCGTGTACTCCACGACGTGGTACAGGCTCCCCCTCACGCCCTCCAGGGAGACGAACGGGAAGTCCCCAGATAGGTGGAGGTGGAGGGGGAAGTAGTAGTCGTCGGTGAGGATCAGCTTCAGCAAGTCGAGAGTGAATCCGCCGGACGTGTAGAACGACCTGAGGACGACCATGCCCAGGGGGATGAGCATGAACGCCGCGAAGGCAGCGAGGACTATGAAGAGCTGGCTCCAAGAGAACGGATCCATCTCCCACTTGAGCCTCCTGTAGGCCCTCCTTAGCCTCTCTACCAGCCACTCAGAACGTGAACCCATCTGATCACCACCGGAGGGTACCTTCAGGGGCGTGTGGTCGCGGGAATAAAAAAGAGGGTGAGGCGCCTGATGATGTCAGGGCTCCGGTATCTGCTCGTAGAGGGCCTCGTACCTCTGGAGGGCGGCCTCCCTCCAGATGGACTGCATCTGGGAGGCGAACGCTGGGTCGGTCTTCATGCGCTCGTTGATCTGTACTGCGTACTCCAAGGTGAAGGTTACCTGCTTCCCGCCCTCCTCCCACGTCAGCGGCTTCCCAAGCTCGTGGGAGAACTGTTCAAACTGCTCCTCTGTGATCTTACCTGCCTCGTACGCGTCGACCAGCTTCTTCCAAACCCTGACGAGTTCGTCGTGCCTGTCGCATAGGACTGCGTCGAAGTAGTAGGCCACCGAGAAGTAGATCTGGCCAGCGAGGGTCTCGTTGAACTCAATGGTCTGGAGGTTTATCGTCTCGTTGAACTTCTCGTAG
>JAVCBV010000178.1:0-5221 GCA_037917695.1 Thermoproteota archaeon
GCCCTGGATGGCTGGCCGGGCGACAAAGGATACGCTGTCGTAGACTGTCACGAAGCTAAAGTGGCCTATTTTGTCGTCAGGCGGGGAGAAGAAGCTGTCCCAGTGCCCGCGAACGAGATCAGACCGTGAGACGTGGAATATCCGCGAGTGGCGATCAGCATATTTACCCATCCAAGCGCTCGCAGCGCGATGCCCAACATCAGGCTGTTCGATGCACACTGCCACCTTGAAGATCACGCCTTCGATGAGGACAGGTGGGAAGTCGTCGACAGGGCTCTGAAGGCTGGGTTAATCGGCATCGTGAGCTCGGCTCTGGACAGCTCTGACGCCGAAAAGGCGCTCAGACTTTTCCTCCCAAGCAGAGTCGTGCACGTATCCTTGGGGTTGGATCCCCGGGACGCCGACGACCCAGAGGAGGTTAAAGAGGTTGAGAAGTTGATCCTCGCCAACGAGAAGAGCATAGTGGCCGTTGGCGAGGTGGGGTTGGACTACAGGATAGCAAAGCAGGAATCCGTCAGGAGGAGGCAGGAGGAGGTCTTCAGGCGATTCATAAGGCTCGCAGAGGAGATAGATAAGCCGATAGTAGTCCACAGCCTTTGGGCCCAGAGGCCGGTTCTCAGAGTGCTCGAAGACGAGGGCGCCACGAGGGTAATACTCCACGCCTTCGGCGGAACTCAGAAAGATGTCAAGATGGCCGTGGAGAGAGGGTGGTACATCAGCGTGGCGACCAACGTGGTGAGGAGCGCCAACGTGCAGAAGGTCGCCGAGGCTACGCCAGTGGAGTCCATGTTGTTGGAGAGCGACGCTCCGGTTCTGTCTCCAGAGTCTGAGGGCCGCAACGAGCCCGCCAACATTCTGAAGTCAGCTAAGTTCGTAGCAAAGATGAAGGGGATGAAAATCTCTGAGCTGGCAGAGATAACGACGGAGAACGCCCTAGAAGCATACGGGCTCAGGTAGTTAGGGAATGAGCGGGAGAAAATTCAGGAGAATAGCCTACGATCTCATAGGCTCTAGGGAAACCGGAGCCGTAGCCATCGTTGAGGTGCCTGAGGGGCAGGATCCTCTGGAAATCGCAAGGGAGGTCGCCTCGAGGCACAAGCACGTCAAGGCCGTCCTAGTTAAGCTGGGACCGAGGGAGGGTGAAGAGAGGCTCAGGAAGTACCAGCTGGTTCTGGGCGACGAGGACACGGAGGTTATCCACCGTGAACATGGCTACAGGCTCAAGCTCGACCCCAGGAGGGTCTACTTCTCCCCTAGGGAGGCGACGGATAGGGCCGACGTTGCTTCTCACGTGAAGCCTGGAGAGAGAGTGCTCGTGATGTTCGCCGGGGTGGGGCCCTACGCGGTGGCGATAGCCAAGTTTCAGCCAGAGGTTGAGGAGGTCGTGGGGGTGGAGATAAACCCAGACGCTGTCAGGTATTTTCGAGAGAACATCGAGCTGAATAGGCTCGAAGGTAAAGTAAGAGCGGTACTCGGGGATGTAAGAGAGGTCTGCCCCTCAATGTTCGGGAGATTTGACAGGGTTGTGATGCCCCTCCCCAAGGGTGCGTACCAGTTCTTGGACCTGGCCATCAGGTGCCTGAAGCCGGAGGGCGGGTGGATTCACTTCTACTACTGGGGAGGGGAGGACGCTCCCGAGAGGGCTGCCGAGCTGGTCTCTAAGGTCGCGGAGTCTCTAGACAGGCGAGCTAGGGTAGTCGGCTGGCGCAAAGTGGGGAGCTACTCTCCGAGAGTCTGGAGGTACAGAGTTGATATTCGTGTGAACATGGGGTAATACCTTGGACCTGGCCCAAGTTTATAGTAATGGGGCGGGGGCATCCGATTGAAGGCCAGGCGCCTCCCCCGCGAGGAGAGAGGCTGACCTCCAATGGGATCGCCCGAGGAAGACGTGTTCAACGAGGTAAAGGAGGAAGTTGAAAAAGAACTCCGTCAGAAGTACCTAGGAGATATTGACAGGCTCAGGAGAGAGTTCGCCTCTGAGTTGAGCGGGGCCCTCTCTAGGAAGCTCGTGGAGCACATGAACCTGAAGCGAGAGGGCTACAAGAGCATGCTGCTGAATGGAATCAGCATGCTGATTGGAGGGGGAGGCGACGGGCTGGAAGAAGAGGTCTCTATGCTTTTTGACGACGTCTTCAGCTCGATGCTGACCGACCTAGCAAAGCTGATTCCCGAGGTAGTTGAGGGCAGGCTGAAGTGGTCGGGAGGGGATGCCTTCGACGAGATCGTGAGGAGAATTGAGGAACTCGTCGAGAAGGCGGCTGAGCTGGAGACTAGAAAGAGAATGGGCGCCGCGATGGAGTCTGGGCTCGTTCAGAGGCTGATCAACGAGCTGACTAGGCGCGACAAGGCCTTGAGGGCCCTCCGCTACTTAGAGGTGCAGGGACCGAAGACCAGCGTGGAGGTGGCCAACTTCTTGGGGGTGGCCGACCCCACGGCCAGAGATTACCTGAAGAGGCTGGAGGCCGTAGGGTACGTGAAAAGGCTCGCCGGGAGGCCGGTTAGGTTCAAGTTCGTCAAGGCCCCCTGGACCCTAGAGGAGTCCGGTGAGGGCTAGTGAAGGTGACTGTAGTAGTCTCCCAGCTGTGCGAGGTCTCGCTGGAGACCGCCAAGCTTGTTAGGGAGTTCTGTCAGAGGGAGGGTATCGAGTACGAAGAGGTCTCTGTGAGGACGATGGAGGGTCAGAGGCTGGCCTTGAGCGTCGGAGTGAAGATTCTACCGGCGATACTGATCGACGGAAAGTTGGTTCACCAGGGGCCTGTGGATGAGGAGGCGCTGAGGCAGATTGTCGAGGTCCACAGAAGCTGACGTCTTAGTAGTTGGCGCCGGTCCAGCTGGCTCGACGGCAGCGCTCCTCCTCTCGCAAGCGGGACTTCGGGTTATGGTCGTAGAGTCCAAGCGTAGGCCTGGGTTGGGAACCCCCTGCTCGGGAATCCTGGGCCCTCTGGCTTGGGAGGCGCTCCCCCTGAGGGATGAGTCCTGGATCGTTGGGGAGGTCAGGTGGGCTGAGTTTGAGTCCCCAGGAGGGGTGCGCTTTAGGATAGACGGCAATCGCAGGCTTGCAGTTGTCGTGGACAGGGAGGTCATGGATCGCGAGATCTCTGAGGCTGCGGCGTCTGAAGGGGCTGAGATCCTGACTAGGACCAGGCTCGTGAGACTCACGGGCGGCAAGGCTGAATTGAAGTCGCCCTCGGAGAGCCTAGTGGTTAGGTACACCTACCTCATCGGGGCTGACGGCGCGAACTCCCGCGCCAGGGCTCTCCTGGGTGTTCGGTCGCCCGGGTTGGAGGTGGGAGTGAATGCCAGGTGTAGGTCGCCCAACCCCGACGGCTATTCAGTGAAGCTCCGGGGCGGATCGAGCTTCTCGTGGGTTCAGCCGGGGCCCAGCGGCAGAGTGAGGGGGGCTCTCGGCCCACTGGGCTCTCCCCTTCTGGCCTGGGCCCTAGACGGAGACTGTAAGGTCCGGGAGATCAGAGGAGGGCTCATCCCAAGGAGACCGCTCAGGAGGCTCACCCACAAGATTGGAAGTTCGTGGGCGCTCTTCGTGGGAGACGCAGCCGGCCAGGTCAAGCCTCTCAGCCGCGGTGGGATTTTTTGGGGAGTTTCTGGGGCCAAGATGGCCGCGTCTGCGGTGATCGGACACGTCGAGGGGCGCTGCAAGCCCCCCGTGTACGACGCCGCGTGGTGGACTCAGTTCAGGAGGGAGGTAGCCGTCGGGTTGGCCATCAGGAGATTCTTAGAGCGCCTAAGCCTGAAACAGCTCGACAGGCTGATATTGTTGATTAAGGAGCATGAAAAAGAGCTCTCGGAAGCGTTTCACGTGGACATGCAGGGGGCAACCGCGGTCAAGGTTTTGAGCGTTCGGCTCGCGATCCACTCAACTGCCGTGTCGCCCGTCGCGACCACAGCTGCCGCGGTGACTCTGGTCAAAGAGCTTATGGGGGTGGGAATTTGAGCATCTTTGGATCTATCGCCGCTGGAATAGTCGTCTTCTTAATCCTGAGGAAGTACTCGAGGGCTCCAGCGGCCACCTCTGCCCTCCTCTCCCTCATGATCGCGGGGTATCTCGCGTCCTGCCCGGGTCTGAGCCCATTCCCCTCCTGGGGGGTTCTCTACAGGTGGGGTTCATCACTCGACTCTCTGGTCTCTGGACGGGTATACACGCTTCTGACATCCATGTTCCTCCACGCGGGATTGATTCACCTGGCCTTCAATTGCTACGCTCTGTACTTCCTGGGCTCGATGTCAGAGGGTGCTCTAGGTTCATTGAAGACTGTCGCGGTGTTCCTCACGTCAGGGCTCGTGGGAGGGCTTGGGTCGGCGCTCCTGAACCCAGCCACTGTGTCTGTGGGCGCATCGGGAGGAATTCTGGGGCTGTTTGGCGTAGCTATAGTGCTCGAGAAGGTGAGGCTTGGGTTTGTGTCGCTGAGCAGCATCCTGGTGGCGCTTTTAGCGGTGGGAGGTGGATTCCTCGAGGGCGTCGACGTCATCGCTCACGCCTTTGGCTTTGCGGCGGGCCTCCTAATGGGTTGGCGATTCTTGGGTGGCGAGCATGCACACCTGGGTCGATGAGCTGGTGAGCAGGTGGGACGAGTACCTGTCGCTGGGAATCAAGGCTGCCGCAGTCCTCCTGGGCGGTTTCCTGGCCGCCAAGGTGGCCGCGAAGCTGATCAAAGAGGCCGGACAGAGGGCCGGCGTTGAGGAGACGGTCGTCGGATTCTTTGCCTCTGTGACCAAGCTCCTGATCTATGTGGCGACTGTCAGCATGGCCCTCTCAACGCTGCACTTCGACACCTCCAGCATAGTAGCGGGGACGGCCGCCTTCAGCTTCGCTCTCGGATTCGCCATGCAGCAGACGCTCAGCAACTTGGCGGCGGGCCTGATGGTGGCGGTCTACAGGCCGTTCCGCAGGGGCGACTTCGTCGAGGTGTCGGGGTTCACCGGCCTAGTCGAGAGGGTCACGGCGGCCGACACGCTCCTGACCACTCGCGAGGGGAACACGATCTGGCTGCCGAACTCCAAGATCTGGGGTAACCCTGTGAAGAACATGACGCTGGGGCTGGAGGAGGTTGATCTGAGAGTGGAGGTTGGCGAGCGACCAGGAGTAGACGCAGTCAGGGAGCGCGTCTCCGCGGCCCTGCAGGGCTTGGCGGGGGTCATGCCGACTCCAGAGCCGCTGGTTCTAACGTGGGAGACTGTGGAGAGTACCAAGCTCAGAGTGGTC
>JAVCBV010000131.1:0-5176 GCA_037917695.1 Thermoproteota archaeon
ATGGTGGCCAGGTACCTCCACGAGCTCAAGTTCAGGAGGTCTTCCAGCGTCACTTCCCATGTCCTCGGCTTCGACGAGCATGGGAGGAGCGTAAACGATGAGCTTGAGACCTACGACGAGGCGGGGATCTACCTAAGGGCCTCCAAGGTGGTCACCCTCGTGGACCTGGCTGGGCACGAGAGGTACCTGAAGACGACCATGAGGGGAGTCCTGGGCTCCGTGCCAGACTACGCCGCCATGGTTGTGGCGGCGAACGCCGGCCCAATAGGGAGCTTTAGGGAACACCTGGGCCTCGCGGTAGCCCTGAAGATCCCGGTGTTCGTCGTCGTGACCAAGGTGGACATGACGCCTAGGGAGGTGCTGGAGAGAACCCTTCGCAGCGTCGAGGGTCTCCTGAAGCTCCCAGGAGTCAACAAGATTCCTTTCGTGGTGAAGAACCAGGGAGACGCCGCCGTCGCGGCTCGAAACATGCTCCACGGCAGGGTGGCTCCAGTCTTCCTCGTCTCAAACGTCACCGGGGAGGGCCTCGATCTCCTGAAGTCGTTCATCAACATGCTCCCTCCGAGGATAGAGTGGTCTGAGAGGCAGGGAGGGAAGCTCCTCTGCTACATCGACGAGAAGTTCGACGTGACTGGAGTCGGTCTCGTGGTCTCGGGGCTGATAGAGTCTGGATCGATCACCTCGGGAGCGAGAGTCCTGCTGGGGCCGTTCGACGACGGCTCCTTCCGCACCGTCAGGGTCAGATCCATCCATGTGAACAGGGTTCCAGTCGACAGGGCTGTGGCTGGTCAGATGGCTGGCCTGGCGCTGTCAAATGTGGAGTACGAAGAGATAAGGCGTGGCATGGTTCTCTTAGACCTTAACGAGAAGCCTAGGGCTGTGCGGGAGTTTGAGGCCAGGATAAGAGTTCTGCACCATCCGACCACGATAAAGCCCGGCTACGAGCCAGTAATTCAGCTCAAGACCATCAGGCAGAGCGCGAAGCTGATCTCCTGCACAAAGGGGATCTTGCGAAGCGGAGACGTCGATACGGCCATCTTCAGGTTCAAGATCAGGCCGGAGTACGTCACGGTCGGCGACGTATTCTTCTTCAGGGAGGGCAGGACAAAGGGGATGGGAAGGATCACTCGGCTAATCGCCTAGCCGCCGCCAGAAGTTCAGTAACGAAGTTTAACGCAAGGAAAGCCAAAGCTTATCTTGAGCCCCTGAGGGTGGAAACGATAGTTATGTTTAGGGAGGCCTCGCTGTCTGACAGGCTCGAGAAACTGCTCAGGGTGATGACGAACAACTGCCCTGGCGTTGAGGCTGCCGCGTTGGTGAGCGTCGACGGGCTGATAATGGCCAGCACTCTGAACGGAGGCGCCGACGAGGATAAGGTCGCGGCGATGAGCGCAGCCCTTCTTTCCGTAGCCGAAAAGATCGGAAGGGAGCTAGAGAGGGGTGAGTTCGAGGCTGCCATAGTTAGAGGCTCTGAAGGCCTCGTTGTGGTCACGCCGGTGGATAGCGACGCCCTTATGGTGATCCTTGCGGGCAAGAAGTCGAAGCTGGGGCTGGTGCTCTACGAGATGAAGTACGTGGCCAACATGCTGAAGCAGGAACTGAAGGGGGTTCACCCGCTCTAGAGTCCGGCTAGCATCTCTCAGTGAGCTACCTTAGCAAAGGCAGAATCTCACGGAGATCCCTGATTATCCTGCCCCGAAATCCGAACTCTGTGGCGGCCTCCCAGCAGCTCTGGGACCCTCGCCTGCAGACCCACACAATCTCGACTGGGAGACCAGCCCTTGTTATCTCGACGAGCTGATCGAGGTGATCGTCCACTAGGACCGCCAACCCTCCCTCTCTCCTCAACACGATTCTTATCTGTCTCAACCTGTCTGGAGCATCCTCCCTTGTGATGAGGCCGTGAATGAATCTCCTGATCCCGTGAAGCTCTAGGGCCGCCGCCGCGGCGGCCCTAGACTGCAGCGTTACTACGTAGATTCTGTACTTCACGCTTAAAGTCTGGAGAACTTCTCTAACCCCAGGATACAGCTTAGAGCCCGAGATAGACTCCATCTCCCTCCTCCGAACCACCTCGTTCACGATCCAGTACTCTTCGCTTCCCCAGAGCTCTCTGAGCAGCGGCCGGAAGCTGGGCACATCTCTCCCCAGGATCTTAGAGACTTCGACCTTTAACCGAAGCCAGTCCACCGGCAGAGTCAGCAGCGTGCCGTCCATGTCGAAGGAGACAGTCCGCGTAGGCATCGACGGCGCCCACAGGTCGAGTCTAAAATCTTGGTCTCGAGACCTAGACGACTCTAGACGAGGGCTGTTTCAATCAAATTCACGCCCGGACTCTTCATTTTTCTCCCGAACCTCCAAAGTTTAAAGAAAAGGGTCAAAGGGCTCAACATCGATCTACGTTGCCAGGCTTGCTGGAGCTAATCCGCGAGTGGATCTTCGGGTACCCAGCCAGCTCTGCGAGGCTCCTGTCCAATGTCGGCATCGAGGTTCACTGGCTCATCCTGCAGTGGTTGTGACTCACAGGAGGGAGGTTCTCGGGGCTCTAGACCCAGACAGAATCCTGTTCGTCGGGTATGGAGTTGCCATTGAGGCTAGAGGTGAGTAAAACTTCACAGGCCAAGCGCCTGTGAGAAATTTATTACTCTCCATGGCTTTTAATATACAGGTCGTCACCGATGTCACGGATAGGCATCGTTGGCGCTGGTAGGGTGGGGTCTGCCACGGCCCACGCCTGCGCCCTCCAGCTTGAGCTAGATGGGCTGGTCTTGGTGGATATAATCGAGAACTTGGCCGTTGGGGAGGCAATGGATCTCCAACACGCGGTCTCAGCGCTCGGAAAAGATCTGAAGGTGCGTGGAGGGTCGGACTACTCCCTCCTGAGCGGCTGCGATGTTGTGATCGTTACGGCGGGGGCCGCCAGGAAGCCTGGCATGTCCAGGATGGACCTGGCCAGGAAAAATCACTCAATAATTGTCGGCGTGATGCGAGAGTTAATGAAACACGCTCCTGACGCCTTGATCGTCGTCGTGACTAATCCGGTGGACGTAATGACCTACGTAGCCTGGGCTGAGAGCGGGAAGCCTAGGCGGGAGGTGCTTGGCATGGGCAGCCTGCTAGACACGGCCAGGCTGTGGTTCGAACTGGGGGAACTGCACTCCCCGGAGGAGGGCACCTACCCGATGATGTTGGGAGAGCACGGGGACACGATGTTCCCAGTGGGCGTTGCGCCGAACTCTAAGGCGGTCGTGTCAAGAGTGCGATCCGCCGCGTCGGAGATCATAGCCAGGAAGGGGGGTACGTTCTACGGCCCCGCTACGTGCTTGAGCATCATAGCCGGGGCCATTCTGCAAGACAGGAAGATCACCCTCCCAATAAACGCCGTCCTCGACGGAGAGTTTGGAATCAAGAAAGCAGCCGTGGGAGTGCCAGCAGTCGTTGGGGCAGGGGGGATTGAGCAGATAAGGGAGGAACTCCTGTCAAGCGATGAGGTGGAGATGCTGCGAGAGTCGGCCGCCGTGGTCGCGAAGAAGCTGGCTGAACTTGGGTACGCCTAGCCCCAGCCTAGGCGCTCACTCCTGCGCACGAACCCTATGGCCGTGATCAGCAACCGATAGGTGTGGGATGCATCTCCCATACGTACCTAGGTGGTGGATGGGGAACGGTCATCCCGGTCCGAGGGAGGAGTTGGTGATCTTGTGCGCTATGACGCGCGAGTTTACGCGGCACCCGCTCAGATACGACGTTCAGGTGAGGTGACGCCTCAACCTCTCCTCCTCATCTCTCTTTTTGATCGATCTACTTGACGACCTCGGAGGGATCGCCCACAGCCAGTATGGTCCCTTCTTCAATCACGACTGCTCTATCTGAGACCTCTGCAGCCAGGAGTCGGTCGTGCGTGGCCAGTACAATAACCGTGCCCTCACTTGAGAGTCTCTTCAGGATGCTCGCCAGCAGGCGTCTGTTCTCTCTGTCCAAATTTGCCGTGGGCTCGTCCAGGAGCAGGTACCTCGGCTTCACCGCTATGGCCCTGGCGATGGCAACGAGCTGCTTCTGTCCAGCGGAGAGTGACCTTGCGCTCTCGTGGGCCAGGTCCAGAATGTGCAGTTCCTCCATGGCTCGTCTGGCCCTCTCCAGGACCTCGCTCTCGGGGAGACCCCTCAGCCTGAGCCCGTAGGCGACGTTGTCCCGAACAGTGCCCCTGAGTATCACTGGATTCTCGTGCAAATAGACCACAAGCCTCCTGAGCCTCGCCCTCTCCTCTCTATCGGCCAGCCAGAAGTTTCTCCCCTCCATGTAGACGTCTCCAGCGGTTGGCCTGAGAAGTGTGGCCGTCACTTTCAGCAGGGTCGTCTTACCAGAGCCATTCGGCCCGACGATTGCTGTGATTCCGTCCTCGAGCCTCAGACTGACGCGATCCAAAGCTAGCCTCCGCTCGTCGTACGAGAACGAGACACTCCTGAGTTCTATCATCTGGCTCCACCCAGCCTCCTGACGAGCACGTTCAGCGACAGCGTCATCGCCAGCAGCACTCCGCCGAGCGTTAGAGCCAGCTCAAACTCCCCCTTCGCGACTTCTAGGGCTATCGCCGTGGTCATGACCCTAGTCATCCCCCTGATGTTCCCTCCCAGCATCAGAGCTATGCCCAGCTCTCCCACGGCCCTGTTGAACCCCAGCAGAACCACGGTGACTATGGCTGGCAGAGACTCTGAGAGGACGGTGAGTGCAGCCTGCCTCTCGGTGGCGCCCATCGAGATGGCCATCTCCCACACCCTCTCCTGAGATTCCGCCAGAGTGGCTATCGCCATCGACGTTATCAGGGGGGTTATCAGGATCGCCTGACCTATGCTCACAGCCACTGGAGTGTACAGCAGCCCCAGGAACCCCAGAGGTCCGGATCTGGAGAGGAGGAGGTAGAGGACGAGTCCTATCACCACGGTTGGGACGCTGGTCAACGCGCTGAGTACGTCGGTAATCGCTCTTCCAGCCCTGGATTTGCTCAGAGCCAGCCTAAGCGCCAGGGGTATGCTCCACGTGGAAGCAAGGAGCGTGGCCGAGCCCGATATCACCACAGACCTGATCACTATCTCAGCGACCTCCGAGGCCAGCTGCGTCAAGATAGACACGCTCCATTAGGACTGGGGTCGGGTGGCAAGCTTCTCAGGCTTGATGAAAT
>JAVCBV010000122.1:0-5130 GCA_037917695.1 Thermoproteota archaeon
GAGGAGGTCCCTGGGAGAATTCCCGCGCGGGCGGAGCTGGTGCTGAGGGCTACGCTGGGGCTCCTGAGGTCTGCTAGAGAGGCCGACGATGAACTCCTGAGGAGGGTTCTGTTCATCTACGCGTTCTGCGAGGCTCTGGTCAGGGTCAGGCCCAGGTCTAGCAAGCTGCTGAGGGCCTGCTGGGAGAGGGTCGACTCAGAGTTGAGCAGAATTTCCGAGGCCGTCGATTGGAATGGGAGTGGCTTCGTGAAATCAGACTTTCACGACGACTACGGGAGTTCCAGCACCCTCTCGATGCTCAGGGCCCGAGCGAAAGACTCAACCTCCGGCGTGGGGTGCGCGCCCCTGACCATCAGAAGGATCGCCGAGTCCGAATCTCTCAGGACCTTGGCCAGATTCCTCACCAGCTCCCGGGTGTCGTCGACGCCGTTCAGGGTGCACAGGTCCGTCAGGCCGTCGAGAACGACGGTGACCCCCTCCGGCCAGGACTCGACGGCCGCCGACACCACCCCCATCACCTGAGGCTGGGAGGGAGCCAGCTCGAACTCCCACTCCCCGGCGACCTGCGGGTGGGGGGTTCCGGAGACCAGGTAGGCCAGGGCCACTCCCCCCTCCCCGCCCTCGGGCATTCTCCTCCGCCTGAGCCTCCCGAACTCCTGGGCGACCGGGCTCCCCTTTCGCGTGAGCACCAGCACCTTAGACCTCCTCAGCGGCCCCGAGGGCAAGCTCCCGGACGGCCAACTCGTAGCGACGCGTCACGTCCACGAGCGCCAGGACCCTGGCCCCGATCCCGGGAGCGAGAGGGGACATCCAAAACACTGCCCGAGTGGCGTATTAACGGATTGGTTCTGTCCTCGAACCGCCGGATTTGGGATCAGTCAGACTGCGACCCACTTCCCGTCGGTCAGGATGAGCCTCTGGAGGATTCTGTCGTCCTTATCCCCGCCCGGGGGCCTTGAGACGGCCACCAGCTCCACGTGATTCCTCAGGGGGCTGTGTGAAATCTTCTCTCCCACCGTCTCCTGAACTTGGAAGATTCCCGCGCTGTTAGACATCTGAACGGTTATCCTGACGGGCCTCTGGTCCCCCCTCTCAATCTCAACCCTGTCTACGCTCAGCGCCGAGACGGTGTGGATGTTCACGTTCCCCGAGTCGAAGGCCAGCCTACCCCTCCCCTTGGTCATGTCGGTCCCGTCGGCGACGCCCACGAGGCCGGCCTCCAGCGTGAGGTCCTCCACCTCAAACTCGTGCGCGTAGATGCAGTGCAGGATCCTGGCTCGGACCTCGTACGCGAACTCGGTCCTCCCGTAGACCTCAGGCAGGAGCCTGTTGAGGATGGAAATTGCCAAGTAGACGCCTGCCACGTTGTGCTCCCTCCTGTGGACCTGGTTCCCTATGTCGTGCAGGAGCCCGCCCGCCAACACGATTAGGTGGGCGTCGTCCTCGTCCCCTCCCCCGTCCGCCATGACGTCCGGCAGGACCCCTGCGTCGAGTAGGAGGTCCAGCATCCTCAGGGCGTTTGCCGCCACGACCTTCGCGTGGACCTCGCCGTGGTCGTTGTACCCCAGCTTGGCGGTAGTGATGTAGTCCGCCATGTCCCAGCAGGCGTTGACCTCGGGGTCGGCCCTCAGCAGGTCCCACATCTTCCGGGCCTTCGGCCGCCCCCGGAGGGAGGCGTCGATGTGGGCCCCGGCCTCCTCCATCAGCCTCTGATAGGAGGAGGGCACCTCGATCTCAAAACCCATTCCAGTCGGGATCCTCTTGCTCAGAACAGCACCCAGCGGCCGTTCCCCCACGGGATTTAACCTTTGGCACTCAGCCGTGAGGGAGAGGCCCAAGTGGGCCTGCGATCCTGGCCAGCGGATCCGTCCTTCGGGCCAGTGGCGCGTCAGCGCGTCCACCTTCAAGGCTACCGGATCTGGGGGTCATCATAGATCAGAGCGAGGTGACGACCGCTTAATCTAGCTTTAGGCACCGAATCCTTATACCTCGCCTCTGCAACATCCAGTTATGGGCGGAGTCAAGAGGTTGTGGGGCGTCACGCTGACCGTATCGGACCTGGACCGGGCCGTGGACTTCTACGGCCGCCTCCTCGGACTCCAGCTCAAGTACCGCTTCGGGGACTACGCTGGCTTCGACTGCTGCGGGTTGGAGGTCGGCCTGAAGACCTGGGGCGGACTAGAGCCCCCGCGCGAGGGAGAGCCAAGGTTAGAATTCCTCGTCGACGACGTGGATTCCCTGTGCGAGGAGCTGGTAGGGGAAGGTGTAAAGATCGTGGAGGAACCCAGGAATACCCCGTGGGGGGCCAGAGTGGCTGTAGTCCAGGATCCGGACGGGAACAGGCTTGCCCTGATCCAGCTGGACTGGAGGGAGTACCTGAAGGCCAGCTCACGCTAAAGGGGGTCCGTGAGCGGCAGGTCGACCTGGGGCCCTCTTCGCCTCCCTGAGAACCCCTCATGGGGGGCCTCGTCCTCTCCACGACCCCAGTGACCTTCGGCCAGAAAGCGCCGCGGCCGCAGATCCCACGACCGAAAAGATCGGGAACATGTATAGGTACAGAAGGACGCCGAAAACGCACGCCCGACCCGTGGCAGCCGTCAGGGCCAAGAAGAGTGGGAACGACAGGATCGAGCCAAGAATAAGGGAAGCCATGGTAAGCCCGACGCGCCTCAGTCTGCTACCACCTGGCTGGGTGGACGGTCTGACGGCCGACGTCGAGGCGTCCCTCCCCGTTGAGGCTATCAGGGATCTAAGTGTCGCTTAATTGTCGCCCGGACTCTGCCCAGGCGAGGTAAAACCACCAGACCCGCGAGTATGGCCGCGATGAGGAGGACGGAGACCCAGGAGGGTATCGAGCCCCAACTCCGAAAGGATGAACGCGGCTCCCAGGTAGACCAGGTAGATCGACAGCCCCTTTCCAATCCCCTTCATCTTCCTGACCCCGTGCTCCACCACGAAGTAGAGTGACCTGAGCCCCAAGATCGCCATCACACTTGAGGAGTAAGCCGTGAAGAACTCCCTGGTTATGGCCAGGACCGCCGGGACCGAGTCGAACGCGAACACGATGTCGGTCATCTCTATGGCGAGGAGGGCCAGGATGAGGGGGGTGAGCAGCGTCCTCGAAGATTTGACCACGAACCCAGACCCGTGATATCTGTCCGTTCAGCGGGAGGTGCCTCTTCGCCAGCTGCACAGGTGAATATCGCCAGGAAGACGAACAGGTTGTCCACGCTGAGCAGCTTCTCAGTTGCATACGCGGCTATGTACTTGACGAACTCCTCCGGGCCATAGAACTCGTAGATGTAGGCCGAGAGGGCGAGTCCGAGGGATATCCATAGGGCGGCCCAGGCTGCGGCGAGTCTGAGTGAGCGCTCCACTCCCTTGGCGTACTTGAGGTCCAGCAGCAGGAACGTCAGCACCACGACGTGAAAGGCAAGCCAGAACTCCAGTGTGGCGTGCAGCCGGGTCCCCGGCGGGCCGAGCCCGCCAGCGAATAGAGTTGAGGTTAGACCGCTGCCCGCCAGCTCGGGGGCCGCCCGGAGAGGACTGGCCCGAGGGCTATCGGGCCGAGAAGGGTGAACTTTTCCCCTAATCCGGTCAAGAAGCGGGGTGCCCAGAGAAAGATCAAGGTCGTGAAGATGGACGGGTCGCTGGAGGACTTCAACCCGTCCAAGATCGAGTGATCCTGCGTCGCGGCCGGAGCCACTCCCGAGGCCGCCAACCGGAATTCGGATAATCGCTGGATTCATGCTGATCGAGGCCTTCTGACCGAGACTCACCCCCTACAACCCTCTTTTTTAATGAACCTGGTAGGCGGAGTCTGAGGAGGCATCTAGACCCCCTGCGGACCCTAGCGAAATATGAAGATTGAGGTTATCAATATATATAACCCAAGTCCACGGATATTCCGTGGGAGTCTATTCGAGGATACCTCTAGCACGCATTCTCAAGGGGAGGCTGCTCCGAGTCGCCGAGCTTCAAGACCTCTTGGTGATCGAGCTGGCCAAGAGGTTCGACTTCGTGCTCCACGGTGGAACGGCTGTTTGGAGGGTCTACGGTGGAAAGAGGCTCTCCATAGACGTTGACATCTACTGCCGCGAGCCGGAGAGAATAGGGAGGGAGTTCAAGTCTCTACCGGGGATCAGGGTGGTCAGGGAAAAGCTCACCCCGTCGCGGGTGCTCTACCTGAGGGTCGCGGACGAGTTCGGGGCCGAGGTTGAGCTGGAGGCCTCCCCCCCGTTCAGGGAGATAGAAGTCACGGAGGCGGACTACTGGACGACGGACGGCGGCAGCCTGGTCCTGAGGGTGCTCACCTCCTGCGACCTCCTCAGAGAGAAGATCGCGGCCTTTCGGGACAGGGGGAAGGCCCGGGACCTTTACGACGTGTACTACCTCCTGGACCTCTGCGAGGACCCCGGGATCGGGGTAGAGCTGAGATCCATCCTGCCGAAGCTGGAGATACCTCCACCCGACTTCGGGGGGCTCAGGGAGCTGATTCTCCTCGGCCGCCCCCCGAGCTTCGAGTCCATCGTGAGGAAGGTGAGGCGCCACGCCGAGGCTTAGGCACAGGGAGTTCCTGGACAGGCTGCGGTCCTCCGACGTCTTCACCTTCAGGCTGGTCGAGGGGGTCGTCGGGAGGGCCTACGCCAAGGTCCTCCTGCACAGGCTGAGGAAGAGGGGGGAGATCGTCGAGCTCATCAGGGGCGTGTACACGTTCAAGAAGTCACCCTACATAGTGGTAAGGGCCCTGCCGATGTCGTACGTTGGCCTGGGCTCAGCGGCCCTGATCCACGGGGCCTGGACCCAGGTGACGGCCCTGACTGTGCTATCCCCCCTGGTGTCGGCGGCGGTCAGGGGAGGGGAGAGGACCGTCTGCGGGTATAAGGTCATCCTGAGGAGGATCTCTCCGAAGATGTACTTCGGATACGGTCTGGTACGCCTGAATGAGGTGGACGGGTGGGTCAGGGTCTCAACGCCTGAGAAGACCCTGATAGACGCGATCTACCTCAGGTATCCACTCACTGACGAGATCGCCCCCGGCCTGCTCCAAGTGGCGGACGAGCGGAGGCTCAGGGAGTACCTGGGGGTCATGAGGGAGAGGCGGGTCCGGGGAGCCAGGAGGGTCGAGGC
>JAVCBV010000160.1:0-5087 GCA_037917695.1 Thermoproteota archaeon
GGCCAGGCTGAGGGAGTTCGTTTGGAGGCGGCTCGAAGAGGCGGGAGTGGCGAGGTTCCCCAGGCCCATTCGCGGTAGGATACCTAACTTTGTCGGGGCGGAAAAGGCCGCTGAGAGGATAAGGGCCCTGCCCGAGTACCGTTCAGCCCGCGTCATATTCTGCAACCCGGACTCTCCTCAGGCGCCGGTCAGGCGCATGGCGCTGGCCGATGGAAAGCTGGTAGTTATGGCGACTCCCAGGCTGAGGAGTGGCCTGCTCCTCCTCGACCCAGAGCAGATACCCCGCCGCGACTGCCGAAGGGCGGCGACGATCAGAGGGGCGTTCAGATTCGGCAGGCCAGTAGAGCCCTGGGACATCAAGGTGGACCTGAAGATAGTCGGCTCCGTGGCCGTGAGCAGAGACGGCGCCAGGCTGGGTAAGGGGCACGGCTACTCCGACCTAGAATATGCCATCCTGAGAGAGGTTGGAACCATCGAGCCTGACACGCCTGTGGTGACCACGGTTCACGACTTGCAGGTGCTGGAGTACATCCCCCGCTCCAAGCACGACGTGTCCGTCGACGTGATAGCCACGCCGACTAGGCTATTCAGAACGCCGCGCCAAGAGAAGCCCACTGGAATAGAGTGGGAGAAGATCTCTGAGGAGCTTTTGGAGGAGATACCCCTCCTCAGAAGGCTAAAGGAGCTCTCTGCAGATCAACAGGGCGCAGATTAGGTCTACGGTGTGAGAACGCTCTTTGCTTGAACCTGTCCGAGTGACACGGCTGAGTCAAGCTTATTATTCTCTCCCAATAAGACTCCAGTAGAAAGTGGTCATGGAAGAGAGAATAGAGGGGGAAAGACTCAGAGATCCGATCACGGGCCTTCCGATAGACCTTCTTGCCTGGGAGGAGATTGAGAAAGAACAGCAGATCGTCAGAATCAAGGCAGAGAGGCGGCGACACAAGTTTGTCACAATAGTGGAAGGGCTGAACCTACCGAGGGATATGATGAAACGGCTCCTCAAGGATCTAAAGAGCAAACTGGCATGTGGTGGGACGTTCAAAGACGGCTACATTCTGCTTCAGGGAGATCACCGCAGGAAGGTAAAGGACATACTTGTCAGCGAGTGGGGGATAGAGGAGGAGAAGATAGAGATCGAGTGACCGAAGGCCGGCAGCGACAATTGCCTATATTTACAGCAACCTACACATCGCGGCGCCAGGGGGCTGAAGATGAGGTATAAGATAGTCGGGGATAACCTTCAGATGGTCATAATTGAGCTCGAGCCTGGTGAGAAGATCTACGCGGAGGCTGGGGCGCTGAACCACATGTCGGGGAACATCAAGCTTGAGGCGAAGGTAAGGGGCGGGCTGATGCGGGGTCTCATGAGGAAGATCGCAGGGGAGACCTACTTCGTCACCGAGTTCTCCGCCGAGGGTGGTCCAGGCGTAGTCGCATTCTCTGGAGTCTTCCCGGGGAAGATAGCCAAGCTCGAGTTGGACGGGACCAAGGAGTATTACGTTCAGAGGGGCGGGTTCCTGGCGGCCACGGAGGGCGTTGAGGTTCTTCCGGGGATAGCCAGAAAGCTTGGCGCAGCCCTGTTCGGTGGAGAAGGTCTCATCATGGAGAGGCTCAGGGGCTTTGGCACAGTATTCATACACGCCGCAGGCGACTTCGTCGAGTATGACCTCAAGCCCGGGCAGACCCTCAAAGTTGACACCGGACAGCTGGTGGCTTTCGAGTCGACGGTCGATTACGACATCCAGAGGGTAGGTGGCATACGGTCGATCCTGTTCGCTGGAGAAGGCCTCTTCCTGGCTAGGTTGACGGGACCGGGCAAGGTTATACTGCAGTCGATGAATGTCCAGGCGTTGGCGTCCAAGCTGGCCAGATACATGCCGTCATCTGGCGGTAGGAGCTTTGAGGTTTCTCTGTTCGGATGAGCGGTGGTTTGAGCATGAGGACGCGTGATGCTCTGATCCTGGCAGCCTTCATAATCTTCCTACTGGCTGCGGGCGCTCTGGCGGTGATGCTACTCATCAGGTACCTCCCTCTCGTCCTAGCCGCGCTCTTGGCGCTCATTGTCATAGTCCTACTCGCGCGCGTTCTGATAGCTGTCGTGACGGCGTTTGCTAGCGCGGTTGGAGCCGCCTACTTTGCGCTCAGGAGCCAGCTTGAGGAGGAACTAGCTGAGCCCATCAAGCTTGAGAACGCAAAAGAGGTAGATAGAGAGGAGGGTTAAATAGCGCCCAGTCTCTTCAGGGCTTCTCCGTATTTTATCAGGCCCACCATTGCTCTCGCGGCCCTCTCGGGGGTTGGGTAAGCTGGCACGCCTAGCTCGTCGAATCTCTCTCTGAAGGCGACCCCGTAAGCTCCCTGACCTATGTCTGCAACAAGAACGGGTTTGTTGCCCTTCTTCGCTACCTCGGCTATCCTGTCTGCAAGGTCCGATGTCAGGCCGGGCACGTGGTGCAGTGGTAGGACTATTATTCCGTCGACCTCTGGGGCCTCTACCAGAACCTTCAGAGCCTCCACAAAGGCGTCGTCGGTGGCGCTTCCGGTCACGTCCACGGGGTTCGCGATGGAAGATATCGGAGGGATCACTCCTTCTTTCATTAGCGCCTCCAGCTTGGCTCTGGTCTCCGCCGACAGGGGCACGACCTCTGCGCCCTTGCTCTCTAGCTCGTCTGCCGTCATGACGCCAGCTCCTCCACCGTCTGTCAGAACCGCAACCCTCCTGCCCTTGGCCGGAGGCTGCATGGACAAAGCCTTCGTGACGTCGAAGAGTTCCTCGACTTCATAGACCCTTACGACTCCGCTCTGCTTGAACGCAGCCGAGTATACCTCGTCCGCTCCTGCCAATGCCGCGGTGTGAGAACTCGCTGCCCTCGCGCCAGCGGAGGTCCTGCCCGCCTTAAGGACAACCACGGGCTTCTTGGGGACGGTTCTCCTCGCCGCTTCAACGAACCTTCTGCCCTCCTCTATCGATTCGGCGTAGATCACTATCACCCTGGTCTTGGGATCGTCTGCCAAGTACTCCATCAGCTCCACTTCGTCCACGTCAGCCTTGTTTCCGTAGCTGACGAACTTGGCTAGTCCGAGACCCTCTCCTGCCATGTAGTCAACGCATGCGACACCAAATGCTCCAGACTGCGTTAGCAGGGAGATGTTGCCCGGCCCAGGCCTCGGTAGGGAGGGGAGCGCCTTACCTCCGATCTCCTTGAAGTAGGGCAGGAACATTGTGTCGACGCCAGTTTCCGGGCAGACCACCCCAACGCAGTTCGGTCCCACGACCCTTATCCCGTGCTTCTTGGCTACTCGAACCAGCTCCTCTTGAAGCTTTACCCCCTCGCCTCCAACCTCTGCGAATCCTCCTGAAATCACTATAACGTGCTTGATGCCCTTGGCACCACACTCTTCGAGGACGCCAGGGACTATCCTTGCTGGCACGACGACCACTCCCAAGTCCACCGGCTCGGGGAGTTCAGAGACGCTCTTGTAGGTCGGGACCCCCAGTATCGGCTCAGTCGCTCTAGGGTTGACTGCATAGAGCCTCCCCTTGTAGAGGCCCTTCTCCTTGTTCTCAACCATCACTCGCAATAGCTCGTGGCCTACCGATCCGGGTTCGCGAGACGCCCCTATGATAGCCACAGATTCAGGGTAAAAGAAGGGGTCGAGCTGCCCCACGGGTATCCCGCGGGGGCCTTTCATTATTTCGTTAAAAATTCTTCAATGTTACCCGGTACGCGTCCTAGTCGCTGCCTCCTCCCTGCTCTCCGCCGAGACAAGGAGGTGCCTCTCGACGGCTTCGATGTAGGCCTCAAACTCCTCCCTTGGAGTGTCCTCCATCTTAGTTAGCTCTTCCTCATGCACTTCATAGTAGAGCCTAGCCTCTTTGAGTAGGGAGGGGAGCCTAACGAGCTCCGGTTCAACTAAGAGGATCGCGACCTCAAAGTACTTCGAGCCTGGTGCGACGGCTAGACCCTCCCTAACGTCGAGGCCCGCTATCTTCTCGCTCAGGAGTTCCTTGGCCTCAAACACCGACTCTACATTCAAGTACTCTTCCGGTCCTCTCACGACCAGGGCGGCCTTTAGGGCGGTCCCAGGCTTCACCTCGGCTAGACAGCCCTCCCGGAGAGCGGCCTCGGTCAAGAACTCTAGGCTGCCACCCACAGACTCCACTCTGGCCCTCATGTAGCAGGGGACTGTCAAGGAGGCTTCGAAGAACCTGAGTATGGACTTGAGGTCTTGGGAGTCGAAAGTCGTCTTGTACCCGCCTCTCAGAGGCTCAACGTCGGCCGCGGAGACCGCCACTAAGCACTTACCAATGAGTGAGTTTATCCTGTCGAGTATCTGCTCGTCGGTAAGATCAGGCTCGTCTCTCAAGACGATCTCACGGGCTGTCTCATTGTCAAGAAGGATTAGGGAGTCGACCATCCTAAGCATGTTGGATATCGCGATGGCAGAGTTGTAAGCGAACCTCATGCTCTCCTTAGGAAACTTGAAGGGGAGGACCCCGACGGAGATTATAGGCTGCGTGGGCTGTCCCGAGTCTGCTAAGATCTCCTTGACGTACTCAGCGACGATGGGCATGGACCCGCTGCCGGTTCCGCCCCCGAGCGCGGCGGAGAGGACTACGCTTGTAGACTCGGATATCCCTCTCTCTGAGACCGCCTTTACGAAGAGTTCCCTACTCTCTGGCTCCATCATGGCCTTCATGGAGTCCTTCCAGCGAGCGCCAACTCCGGCTCCACCGAACTTCCCAAAGAGGTAGAAGCGATCTCTAAGCACGCCGAGCTTGGCTCTATCTGAAACGGAGGTGTTGAACACAACGGCGTCTATCATAGCGGAAGGGGTCTCGCCGGAGAAGGTTTCGTAAGTTTTGTCGATAATTGCTCCTCCGGCTCCGCCAAGGCCTATGCCAAACCATCTCATGGAGGCACCTCTTCGTCACGCCTTGTTGGGAGATATTATTAACAGTCGCCAGTCACTTACGGAATTCTTCTGGCTACCTTTCTCCCTATCGCCGTCAGGCTGGACAATACCTCCTCTGCCTTCTCTTGAGACGCTTGGGTCTTAATAGCCTCGATCTCTGAGGCCAGCTC
>JAVCBV010000115.1:0-5042 GCA_037917695.1 Thermoproteota archaeon
GCTCTGGCCAGCAACGCTTCTCCCCCTGAGCCCAAGGGAATTTAAGCGAGGGCGCTCGCGAGGTGCCCGATGCAAGAGGTCGATTTAGATTGGTGGATGCCAATCTACAGGAAAATAGCGTCGAAGCTCGGACCGTGCGAGGAGGAGGACCGAAAAGCGACCGCGGAGCTAGATCATCTGCTTGAGGGACGGGAGGCAGATCTAAGCGAGCTGGAATCCAAGCTGAGCGGTAGGATAGTTATCGTAGCTGGAAACGGACCGTCCCTTGAGTCGGACCTCCTGAGGGCCATGAGATCTCCAGAGTTCCAAGAGATCGCCTTGGTGGCTGCAGACGGATCAGCGCCGACGGTGTACGCTCTAACTGGCAGGGTGCCCGATGCGATCGTAACCGACCTCGACGGAGACAACGAGGCCACGCTGATCCTCTCTAGGAGGGGCTCGACCCCGGTCGTCCACGGTCACGGGGACAACATCCCGAGGGTGAGGAGCTGGGTGCCCAGGTTCGCGAGCGTGATAGGGACGACTCAGGTGGAGCCGACTGGCAGGGTGCACAACTTCGGCGGCTTCACCGACGGAGACAGGGCGGCCTACCTCGCGTGCGCCGCCGGCGCGTCTGCCTTGTTGCTTGCGGGAATGGACCTAGTCGGGTCCAGCAGGCACGACGTTTTCACGGGCAAGGACCTCTCGAGGAAGAGGGAGAAGCTTGAGATCGCCGCCTGGCTGCTGGAACTCTTGGCTCAGCGCACTCGGGCCCCGCTCTACACGCTCTCGCGTCGCGCGAGGCCCTTGAGGGGAGTGCAGCAGATCGAGACTCTCTCAGAACTTCGGGGGTGAAGCGAGAGATGCGCGTGATCCCGATAGGTCTAAGATCTCCTCTCTCACCTGGAGACGACTTGGTAGAGGAGCTCCTAAGGGCTTGCTCAGAGTCTGGCGTGGAGATTGCAACCGGTGACGTCGTAGCAATTGCTACGAAGGCCGTCTCGGCAGTCAAGGGACTCTACATACGACTGAGCGATGTTCGACCCTCTAGCATGGCGTGCGAGTTGGCGAGAGAGGTCAGCATGTCCCCCGAGTTCGTTCAAGTAGTCTTGGATAGGGCCGACCAGACGCTTGGCTGCGTCAAGCACGCGATCCTGACCGTCGTAAGAGGAACCGTCGCACCAAACGCCGGGCTAGACGCCAAGAATGCGCCCAGAGGGATGCTGGCCACCTGGCCTGAGGATCCAGACCTGGAGGCCTGGAGAATACGCGAGGAGATAAGGCAGAGGACTCGGGCGAGGGTCGGCGTCATACTGGTCGACAGCGGCCTCATACCGCTGAGGAGAGGCTCGGTAGGTCTGGCCGTGGGAGTCGCGGGGATGGAGCCGCTGGTGGACTACAGAGGGAGGCCCGACATCTACGGGAGGACCATACGGATAACGTCGATGGACTTAGCGGACTCTCTAGCCTCTGCGGCACACGCTGTCATGGGGGAAGGCGATGAGCTGACTCCGTTTGCTCTGATAAAGGGGGCCAGAGTCAAGATCACGAACTCCTACGGAAAGGACTCGATACTGCTGCCTCAGAAGCACTGCGCCATAATCGGCTCGCTGACCGTCAGCAAGTTCCCACTAGGCACCGAGTGACTCTCTGATCTCCCTAACGCTGTGCGAGCCCTCCGCGTATATGTCATGGGCGTGGACGCTCTCTTGCGCTCTTACGGAGGCTGTCACCACAGCCTCCTCCGGGAGTGGGAGCCTAGCCGCCTCTGCGAGCATCTCTCTGACCGCGTCCTCGACCAGCCTGGCGTTCTTGAGCATCTGAACGACTAGCTCAGCTTCTTGAGGCCTCTTGAGGACTGCCCTCACGGGAGAACTCGCCGCCGTCTCAATCACGCGGAGGAGATCATCGCCGGTGGCGCCTTCGACCCGCTCGGCCCTGACCTCCAGCCTAAAGACGGCTCTCTGGGTGTGAGTGGCCAGCCCAAGCTGGCCCTGCTTAGATAACTCCCCCCAAGCTCTCAGCAGTTCTTGAGTGCACGGGCACGCGGTGGTGGCAGTCCTCTCTACGGCCAGCGACTCCTCCCTGTCTCCGCTCCTCGACAGCCTGACCCTGGCCTCCTCCCTGTACGGCTCGTAGGAGTCCATTGGACCCGCTTTGAAGGCTGACTCGTACCTCACGATCACCTCGGCCGTCTCAGCGTAATCGAGATTCTCGAGTATGAGTTCTGCCGCGTTTCTGGCGAGTTGAAGGGCCCCTGTGGATTTGCGGAGCGCCTCGTACAGCGATCTGTTCTGGCGAGATAGGTCGACCCCCCTCCTCCAGCTCGGGAGCGTGATCAAAAGATCGACTTCCGCCAGGACTACGTCGCCTCGGGGGGTTCGAAGCGGGACCTTGAGCCCTAATCCCCCAACTCTCCTGAGCGCTAGGGCTCTAGCGGGTCTTTCCGCGTGTATATCCCTCGCCGCGCTGGTCAGCCCCTCAGACTCCATGAGTCGACCGCCGAGCCAGGCTGATGTGCGGCGAATATTGAACGTTCCCATCCTACTGTTGAGGTAACTTTAATAGGGTCTTAGACTTTGCACTCGAGGGTGATGAGCGTTGAGAGCCCGCTCCAAGCTCGTAGAGGGGTTCAGGTCGGTCATAGACGATGGAAGAGGTCATAGCGTGGTTACGGACCTCCCGAGGGACATGGGAGGCTCCGACACGGCGCCAACTGCCTTAGAGCTGGCGGTCATGGCGCTGGCCGGCTGCATCACCACGATCTTCGCTATGGTTGCGAAGGGCAAGGGGGTCAGCTTTGAGGACATGGAGGTCATAGTGGAAGCTGAGAAGCCAAAGGGAGAGCACACAATCACCTCAGGTCGAATAAGGGGGTTGGTGGTGTCGAGGGAGCCGGAGGAGAGGGTCAGAAAGATCTGGGAGGATACCCTGAAGATCTGCCCCGTAGGCGTGCTCTTCAAGAGGGCCTGCGTGGAGTTCGACACCGAGTTGGAGGTTAAGAGGCCGGAGTAGCCTCACTACTCCAACATCTCTTTCTCATACTTCTTCAGGTGTTCTACTGCCTCCCTCAGGTCGCTGAACTTCTGGGCGACGTCCCTAACGTCCTCTTCCGTCACCTTGGACCGGCCCACGGCCCTGGCCCTCACGCCCGCTATGCTCAGTATCTGAACGGCGTACCTCAGCGACTTCTCGGCCCCTAGCTCCCTTAGGAACTTGAGAGCCCCCTCATCCAGTTCGACCTGCTCCTCCCTGGCCCTGATCTTGAGGATCTCTTCGACCTCCTCTGGCGAGTACTTACTCGTGGTGATTATGACCAGCCTGTCCAGCAGGTCGAGCGGCATGCCGAACGGAGACGTCAGATCAGTCCCCCTGATCTTGGTGATGCCCCTGTTGGTGGCCATCACTATTATCGGGACCAGCTCGCCCTCCATGGCCCTGCTCAGGAAGCTCAGAGCCTCTATGTCCATCAGGTGAGCGTCGTCTATGAAGAGCACTCCCGGCACTATCTCTCCCCTGCCCTCCCTGACCCACTCCATCACTTGCTGGTCGACGGCCGCTCGTATCTCCGGGTCGATCTCCTTCTCCTCCGCTGCCCCGAAGAGCAGGCTGAACAGAGAGCCTCCCCTGCGCCTTGCGTAGAGGCGATCTAGGTCGTCCAAGGTCATGGTGTAGACGAACTCCTTCTCCTTGAGCACCGGGCCGGTTGGCCTCTCGACGACCCTCACAGCGTCCACGTCGTAGCTGCGCCTCCCGCTGACCCTCCCGAGCCTCGACACCCTGCCGGACTCCGCGTCTATCATTATGACGTCGCCTTCCTCGACTCCAAACTCTGCGAGCTGCTGAGCGACGTTCGGCCCAACCTTCAGGGTCTTTTCCTCCTCCGTCGTAGCTAGGGATATGACGGCGCTCTGGGGCACCTTCACGAACGGGTTGTAGGGACTGGAACCCATCTTGATGTCTATGCTCGTCACCTCTCCCTCGTAGACCTTCCTCACGTCTCTGAGCCTGACTCCGATGGCTTTCCTGATGGCCTCCATCAGCACCTCGGTCTTCTTTCTCTCCGCGCTGTAGATCTCGGATCCGCTGAGCTGTATGAATGGCACATCTTCACCCAGCTCTCTGGCTATCGCGAGAGCGATTGCGGTCTTGCCCGTGCCCGGAGGCCCCGCCAACAGGACGGCTTTCCCGCTGAGCTTACCCTCCTTTGCCATCTGAACGACTAGACCGGCGGCCTCCCTGGCCTTTATCTGCCCAACGAGCCCATCGGCGACGGGCAGGGCTCTCATGTTCTCGTCTAGGCCCAAGCCCCTCACGTGGCTGTGAGCGCCGACCCTCTCAAGCCTGCGGGGCCCTATCTCCTCAATCTCGGGCATGGGCCCACCCCTGGTGTGGGGCGCCGCCCGACGTGAAAAAGATTGACTCAGATCACGGTCACGCTCTTCGCCAAGTTCCTGGGCTTGTCTGGGTTCCTGTCCAGCATGACGGCAACCCTGTAGGCCAGCAACTGCAGGGGGACGATGAAGGGAATGGGGGTCAGCTCCTCAGGTATCCCCTCCGGCGCCGCAGGGAACTCCATTTCAGATGGGGCCTCACCGTCGTCGGCCCTCACGAGAATGACCTTGGCCCCCCTAGCCCTTACCTCCATGATGTTTCCAATCATGAGCCTCCTCAGCCTATCCTCTTGAGGCAGGATTGCCACGGCTGGAGTGTCCTGAGATATGAGGGCCAGCGGACCGTGCTTGTACTCTCCGCCGGGGAAGCCCTCTGCGTGTATATAGCTGATCTCCTTCAGCTTGAGGGCCCCCTCCAAGCTCGTGGCTAAGTTGACGCCCCTGCCCAAGAAGAAGACGCTGTGGTGCTTCACGAGGTTCTCCGCGTACGAGGAGGCCAGCTTGTCCATCTCCCTCAGCCTGGCGTCGACGATCTTTGGTATCTCGGGCAGCCACTCCACTATCTGCCCCGCCAGGCTCGTGTTTCTCCCCGCTCGGACGGCGAGTCTCGCCGTCAGGTAGGTGAGCATGGCTACCTGAGAGGTGTAGGTCTTCGTTGCAGCCACCCCA
>JAVCBV010000052.1:0-15962 GCA_037917695.1 Thermoproteota archaeon
ACGTAGATCTCGTTGCCTGTGGACCTCCAGGCCCACCAGGTGAAAGCTGCGTACCAAGCCTGCTCGTAGAGCATGTCAAGGCTGTGCTCTAGCTTTCCGATGTACGTCTTCTTCCTGAGCCTTACGATCTTGCCGTCCACTCCGTCTAGGATGCCAACGAGGACCGCCAGGGCCAAGGCCGTGCCGAGCGAGCCTGTCGCGAAGAAGTAGGACGCCAAGCCAGCAAACGCGTATGTGAGGAGGGAGATGTGGTCGGCCCCAACGAAGCTGAAGTCGTATAGGAGGTAGACTAACAGATCCTCCAAGGGCTTGTGTATCTTGCTCATCAGGTGAGTTCCCTTTTGGAGCCCCTGAATCGCAGACCACTTCTCTCTGTTGAGCACAGGCCCACCTTAGAAACCTTGAGGAGAAACCGATAAATCACAACAAGCCAGTATCAGAGGCCCTCACGAAAGTACTCCAGCCACGCGAGCTATGTTCCGACCCAGATGGGCTCGCTGAGCTTTTTCAGCAAGGCTATGGCGGACAGGGCCGCGAGATAGCTGGTCCTGGGGTTGGACGGGTGGGGCACGTTCTCCACTCTTATGGTGATCTTTGAAGCATCAGACTCTAGTCTGATCTCGTGGACATTCCTCTCGAGAGCGGAGTCAGCGATCAGCCTGACCAAGGGCTCAATTCCGGCCGCCAGCATCAGCGACGCGGCTACGTTCACGTTGAACGGGTATAGCCTGACTGCCTCACTGGCCGGACCCTCAAACAGGAGACCCTCTCGCTTGACACCCAAGGACTTGGGAGGCTTCCTGGTCTCGAGTACGACGCTCTTCACGCCGACGATTGAGGAAGCTCTCACTCCGTCTAGCCCAGCTATGGCTCCTGAGGGAACGTAGATCCTCCTGCCAGACGAGCGAGCTGCCTGCAAGAGCCTGCTCAGCAGTGGCTCGTCCGCGAGCGCTCCCACGCTGAGCACCATGAGATCCGCTCCAGAGCTGAGAACGGTCTCTGCGTACTCGCGGACTGCTTCCTGGCTGGCGGCCTCGACGACGAGGTCCGGCTCCTCAGCTAATAAATCCTCAAGGCTCGACGCGATTCTCGGCTTCTGCTTACTGAGCTTGGAGGTCAGCACTCTGGCAGCCTCCTCCTTGGAGTCATAGACCGCCACGAGCTTCCAGTCTCCGGCGACGCCCTCGTCAACGGCTCTAGCCAGCACGGTGCCGATGGCCCCGCAGCCGATCAGGGCCAGCTTCAGAGGGGGATCACCTCCATGCTCATGTCGAGAGCCCGAGCGGAGTGCGTGAGGCTGCCGCTGCTCAGTACGTCGACTCCGAGCCTTGCGTAGTCCTCCACGTTCTCCTCGTTTATCCCACCGGACACCTCCACCACGACCTTATCTCGAAGCCCCTCTCTCTTGAGAAGGTCGAGGGCTCTCTCGACATCCTCAGGCGAGAAGTTGTCCAGCATCACGACGTCGGCTCCAGCAAGGGCCGCCTCCAAGGCATCCTCCGGAGCTTCTACCTCAACCTCGACCTTCTTGGTGAAGCTCGTTCCCTCCTTCGCCTTTCTTATCGCCTCTCCAACTCCCCCAGCGAACCTCAGATGCTCCTTCTTTATGAGTACGGCGTCAGACAGGCTGAGCCTGTGGGGATCTCCGCCCCCAGCCATCACAGCCATCTTCTCCAGCGCCCTCAGGCCCGGCAGGGTCTTCCTCGTGGCGGCAACCCTGGCCCCATGCCTTTGAGCTCTCTCGACGAGCCTGCGGGTGGCCGTCGCAACGCCAGAGGCGTGCATGAGGACATTTAGGAGAACCCTTCCGACCTCCAGGAGCTTCCGGGCATTACCTCTCAGCTCCATGATCAAATCCCCGGGCTGGACAGCCTCGCCATCCCTCCTGTGCACATCCACCTCGAAGCCCATCCTCCTGAGCAGGGGCTCGACGAATTCGACGCCAGCCACGACCCCTTCAGCCTTTGCCAAGACTCTTCCGATTGCCCTAGCCCCAGCTGGGACTAGGAGCCTCGAGGTCTCATCCCAGAAGACTACGTCCTCCTCGATCCACGACAGGAACTTGATTAGACGCGTCTCCTCCATCTCAGCTCGACCCCAGAACCTTGAACGTCCCCTCTACAGCCTCTCTCACCCTCGCGGCGATCTCTTCGGGCACCTTTACCTCGTGGACTCCGTCTCTCAAGCTCCTGAGGACGCTCTCGAGCGTTATCTTCTTCATGTTGACGCAGACCGCGTCCTCGCAGAGGGGGTAGAACACCCTGTCTGGATACTCCTTCCTCAGCCTGTGAATGATGCCAACCTCGGTCCCCACCACGACCTCCTTGGACCCCAGCGAGGATACAGCTCTCACCATCTGACTCGTGCTCCCCACGAAGTCCGCCCTCCTGCGAACCTCGCCGACGCACTCTGGGTGCGCTATGATCTTGGCTCCCGGGTGCTTCTCTCTGGCCTCTCGAACGTGCTCCTCGGTGAACACCACGTGCACTGGGCAGTGGCCGTGCTCTGGGACAGGCACCACCTTCTTCCCGCAGACCTCCGATACGTATTCAGCCAAGTTCCTGTCTGGCCCGAAAAGGACGAGTTCGGCGTCCAGTCTGGATATCAGCCTGGCGGCGTTCGCGCTCGTCACTATGTAGTCAGCCATCGCCTTCACGTCTGCCGTGCTGTTCACGTAGAGCACGAGGGGGGCGTCGGGGTACCTGTCTCGGTACTCCTTCACCACCTCTGGAGTCAGCATCTGGGCCATCGGGCATATGGACGATGGCTCAGGGTGCAGGATGAGCTTGTCTGGATTCATCACAGCCGCCTGCTCAGCCATGAAGTCGACGCCGCAGAACACTATTACGTCGGCTTCAGCCTTAACGGCCTTCATAGAGAGTTCCAAGCTGTCACCAACGAAATCTGCTATGTCCTGTACCTCTGGCCTCTGGTAGTTATGCGCCAGAATCAAGGCGCCCCTCTCTTCCTTTAACTTCTTTATCTCCTCTACGAGGTTCCTCTGTTCGACCATTGGGGCCTCACTGTGGTTTCCAGCCGTCGGAGAATATGAGTCAATCCTTAAAGGCCAACATTGCCGATCGAGACCGAGGTGAGGCAGAGATTGCCTAGTATTGACCGGGCCCTCATCGTCTACGCCAGGGGGTTAGCTCGCCACGCCAGAGAGATTTCAGAGTACCTCAGGGAGGCTGGAATCGGCATCGAAGGCGAAAAAGAAATTGAAAATGTTTTAGAGGCCCCAGAGTCAGATGACTCAGTCTTGATCTTAGTTGGAGCCGATCGAGATGTCCTCTCAGCCCTCCACGCCATGAGAGACAGAGAGAGCAGGCTCTTGATAGTCAGTCCGCCGGGCAGCATAGGCTTCCTCGCCAGCGTCACCGCGGAGGAACTCTCTAGGTGGGCTCCCAGCCTCGCCAATGGGAGCTACGTCGAGAGAGAGTACATGAGGCTGGAGGCGAAAGTCGACGGACGGAGCAGGGTCTTCTCGATAAACGAGGTCGCCATATTCCCGAGGAGGTCCGCCACGCTGATGGAGTACGTTCTGAAGGTAGACGACGAGCTGGTCTGGAGGGATGTGGCCGACGGGCTCATCGTGGCCACTCCCCTAGGATCAACGGCTTACGCTCTCTCTGCCGGCGGCCCGGCGATCCTGCTTGGTACGGACGCCGTCTCGATAGTGCCCGTAAACTCTCTGGACGTGAGCAAGAGGCCGATAGTCGCGCCCGCCTCTGCAAAGATCGAGGTGGGGGAGATCAACAGCAGGCACGGCTGCGAGCTCGTCGCCGATGGGGTAGAGCGCGTCAAGGTCACAGAGCACGTGATCGTCGAGAAGATCAGCCCCCTCAGAGTCCTGAGCCCGAGTAGGAGGGCTAGGGCCAGCGACAGAATAGCGAAGAAGGCCGCGCTGGCGGTCCAGCTGACGGACATGCCGCCGAGCGCTCGCTTCGTGCTGAGCGTGCTCGAGCACTCTGAGAGCCCCCTCACATCCCGAGAGATTGCTCAGAGGACTACCCTCCCGTCCCGCACCGTCAGGCACGCGCTCAAGGTGCTCATGGAGCTTGGGCTCGTTGAGAGGCTGACCGACCTGAGAGACGCGAGGAGGTGCGTCTACAGAGTCGCTAGGAGAAGATCCTAGAGCAGGCTCCGCGCTTAGGGGGCATGATGCAGTGACGTCGCAAGCGCGACGGGGAAGCGCCTCAATACAGGCTAGGGCTCCACCCTCTCAA
This sequence comes from Thermoproteota archaeon, assembly GCA_037917695.1. Classification (GTDB taxonomy): domain Archaea; phylum Korarchaeota; class Korarchaeia; order Korarchaeales; family Korarchaeaceae; genus DRBY01. The sequence continues at coordinate 4,227 of JAVCBV010000052.1, forward strand.
TACCTTCTATCCTCTCAAAGTCCTCGTCGTAGCTCACAATGGTCTTGACCCCGTTCTCTATGGCAGATGCTGCATGCAGCGAGTCTCTTGGCTTGAGCCCGTACTCCTCCATGATCATCTGGGCTCTCAAAACTATCGACTCCGTCACGCCCAAGAACTTGAGGTGAGGGAATTTGAGCAGCAGAGCGCCCTGCCTGATAGAAGCCTCGGCGCCAGCAAGCTTCCTCACGACCCAAACCACCTCATCCCAAGTGAGGAGCGATGTGCAGGCTGTCACCTCACCCGAGGCTATCTTCAGCAAGAGGTCTTTCGATCTCCTAGCTCGCTCACATCTCAGGTCATAGATCACAGGGTAGATGAATACGTTGGAGTCAACGTAGAGCAAACCTCTCTTCCACCTCCTCCTCTAGGATCCTTTCTAGATCCACCTCTTCGGATAGCTTCTCCTCCACCTGTGAGCAGAACTCGTTGACGAAATCAACGGGGTCCATGCTGGGCCTAATGATGAGCCTGTCTTCCTTGACCTCCAGCAAGACCTCGGTTCCTGGCTCCATCCCAAGGAATTCCCTGATCACCTTGGGGATCACTATCTGCCCCTTCGGGCCCACCCTCCTCCTCACTATCATCTGAATCACTCAGGTTACATCCTCCTAAAACACACTATAACTTTTTCCTACTTCAAGTTCCAACTTAACGACCTCCGTGGTTGCTAGTAGGAGTCCCGGTTACTTCGGCTCATGTTGGAGGCCCCCGCCTGCTGGTGGAAATAGTTATCCAGCTTGGAGGGTTAAATGCGCAGGTTGAGGATCAGGGAACTCAGCCGTGCTCTATTGCTCTATCTCCCGTCCCGATAGAGGGACTGGAGATCAAGATCAAGAACTTCGAGAGAGTGCAGATGGCTCCTGGAGATAGCTTAGAGCTGGCCGGGGAGCTGGCGGTGACGCCGCTGTTCAGAGCCCCTCCGCTCTCGTTCTCTACGGTAGTCGGCACGGTGCTGATCGAGGCCAGCTCCCTGCCCGAGGGTGGAGCCTTCTGGGCGTCCGTTGGCTTTGAGAGGAGCTGAACCGGGTGCAGAGAGAGCGCGGTAGGTTACTCTATCGCTGTGGCCCTCGCGAGCCCCTCCTCTGGATATGGAAACACCCTGAACTTCGTAATATCCAGCCTGACTACGTCTCCCTCGCGGACCCCAGGGTCCTCCGGTAAGACAGCCTTGACGATCTCTCCGGTTGTCAGGAGGACTTCGAACCTGTACATCCCACCGAGGTAGCTCCTCAGTTTCACTCTCCCCTCTAGCTGACCCTCGTTGAGAACCACGTCCTCTGGCCTGAACCCGACGACGACAAGTTCACCCTCGGTAAATCCCTCCGGTCTCTCAAGTGTTCCTCCAGCGTGGAGCCCAATCTCGCCAGCTCTGACCGAGCCCACCAAGAAGTTGGCCTCTCCCACGAAGTTCATCACGAACGGGCTGTTCGGCCTCTCGTACAGCTCCTGGGGCGTCCCCACCTGCACTATCCTGCCTGCCCTCATGACCGCAACCCTGTCTGCGACACTCATCGCCTCGGCCTGATCGTGAGTGACGTGCAGCGCCGTCAGCCCCCTTGACTTAACAATACTCCGGAGCTTGGCCCTCAGCTCTAGGGCAGCTTTGGCGTCCAGCGCGGACAGCGGCTCGTCCAGCAGGAGCACCTTAGCCTCCGAAGCTAGAGCCCTGGCTAGCGCCACCTCCTGCATCTCCCCCATGCTCATCTTGCTCGGCGATGCCTCTGGCCTGGATCTAGCCCCAACCGTGCGCAGAGAGGCTAATCCTATCTCTCTGGCCTTTGAGGGGCTGAGCCCTCTCACTCTCGGGGAGTAGGAGGCGTTCCCAAGGGCGGACATGTGTGGGAAGAGGGCTATGTGCTGAAACACTAGGGCCACGCCTCTCTCCTCCATTGAGACGTCGAGCACCGACACGCCGTCGAATCTCACGTCGCCCTCGTCCGGCCTCTCGATGCCAGCTATCAGCCTGAAGAGCGTCGACTTCCCGCACCCGCTCGGCCCGATTATCCCCAGGTACTCCCCGTCCGAGACGTGCAGGTCGACGCCAGCGACGGCCGTTATCCTGCCGTACCTCTTCACTAGCCCTATCAGCTCTATCTCAGGCACGCTCAATCACCTCCCTAATCTCGGGATACCTTTCCAGCTCCGACGGGTCGTAGAGCAGGACGTGCTCCGGATTGACAGCGACGTACACATCATCGCCCTCCCGCAGCCCCTTAGAGAGAGCCGTGGGCACCTCAGCCAGCAGCGCAACTCCTCTAGCTTGGAGAGTGATCCTCTGGAGCCTGCCCAAGAACCTGATCTCTGTCACCTTCGCTGGAGTCGACCCGGGAAATGGGCTGCGGAGGACTCGGACCAGCCTGGACCTCAGAACGACAACGACATCACCCTGGGCCCTCTTGGCCGATCGAAGCTCCAACTCACCCACTCTGACCAGCGTGGGGGCTCCGTCGCCAGCCTCGGCCCTTCCGAATAGGAAGCTTCCCTCTCCGACGAAGTAAGCCGTGAACAGCGACTTAGGGCGCTCATACAGGTCTTCCGGCGTGCCGACCTCCACGACCCTCCCCTCGCGGAGCACCGCCACCCTGTCTCCAACGCTCAGAGCCTCCTCGTAGTCGTGAGTGACGTGCACGGTCGTTATGCCCAAGGCCTTGGCCATCCTCCTGACCTCGTACCTCAGCTTGAGGCGGAGCAGAGCGTCCAGGGCCCCGAGCGGCTCGTCCAGCAGGAGCACCTCTGGGCTGCTGGCGAGCGCCCTGGCCAGGGCAACCCTCTGCTGCATCCCACCGCTCAGCTCCCTCGGGAGCGCGTCAGACCTCTCCAGCAGGCCCACGGACTCGAGCATCTGCCTGCCGACCCTCACGATCGACTCTGGGCCCCACCCTCTCACCTCTGGGCCGAAGGTCACGTTGCCCCAGACAGTCATGTGGGGGAAGAGAGCGTACCCCTGGGGCATGTAGCCAACCCCCCTCTCCTCCGGCGGTAAGTCTGTGACGTCCCTCCCGCCGATGAGCACCTTGCCCGAGTCTGGCTTCACTAGGCCTGCGACCACGTTGAGCGTCGTGGTCTTCCCCGCCCCAGTTGGGCCGAGGAGGCAGAGGTACTCCCTGTCCTCGACCCTGAGGTCTACACCGCTGAGAGCGTGTACCTTTCCGAAGCGCTTGTGGATTCCTCTGAGCTCCAGCGAAGCCATATCACCTCACCTTCGCGATCTTCCTCAGGGCGTAGACCACTCCGAAGGAGACTCCTGCGAGCATCAGCGTGGCGAGCCCTGCGAGGTCCAGCCTCCCGGCCTTGACGAGGCTGACTATGTAAACAGGGGCCGTAATGGCCTCAGGGTACACTGCGAGAGTGGCCCCAGTCTCGTTCAGGCTCCTCGAGAACGCCAGCACCGCTCCAGCCGCCACGGACGGCTTAATGATCGGCAAGACCACCCTCGTGAACGTTAGGGAGCCGTCAGCACCCAAGGTCCTCGCCGCTCCCTCCAGTCCTGGGTCTAGGGAGTGGAGGGAGGCTATCAGGTTCCTCGCGACGAGCGAAAAGGTGAAGCTGACGTGGGCCAGACCAACCAATAAGAGGCCCGGAGCGCCTGGGATCACACTCGTCCAGAAGAGCCCAAGGCTGAAGCCCAGAGCTGCCGTTGGAACGAGGAGCGGGACGTCAACCAGCGTGTCCAGTATCCTGGCCAGGGAGTAGGGAACCTTCCTGGTGATCAGCACAGCCAGTGGAACCGCGAACATGAGGTCTACGACCGTGACCGCGGCTGCCACGAGGAACGAGCGAAGCACAGAGGCCCAGAAACCGGCTGGCACTCTGCCAAGGGTGGCCTCCGCCACTATGTAGAACGACGGGACTATCAGCGCCAGCAGAGCGAAGGTCCCAGAGACAGCGTCTCTCAGGCTTGGAAACGGTCGGTCGCTGAGCCTCGCCTCCAACGCTCTGAAAACCCTGCCCTCAGGGAGCTTCAGCCTGAGCCCGAACTCTTTGAAGAGGTAGAGCAACGACAGAGAGGAGCCCATCATGATCAGGCTGAGGAACGCCGCGGCGGGCAGTAGCTTCGGCAGCAGAGTGGGGTCCTCCTTCATTAGGCTCTTCCAGTAGCCTATCAACACGGAAGCGTTCTTCTCGGTCGCCCCTATCACCGACAGCAGGACGGTGGCCCCTCCGGTCTCGCTCAGGGCCTGAGCAAAGGAGAGGACGGAGCCGGTGACTATGCCGGCCCTCGCCAGCGGGAGCGTAACAGTCCTGGAGGCCGTGAGGGGAACGGCGCCCAGGGTCCTGGCCGCGACCTCGTAGGTGTAGTCAACCTCCTCTAGGGCGGATGCTATGCTTCTCACCATGTAGGGGAGCGTGATCGCCACCTGGAGCGCGGTCAGACCCCAGAAGGCGTCAGTCAGCCCCGCCAGAGCGATCCAGTAGACGGCCACGGAGAGCCCCCGCGCTGACGTTGGAACGGACATGGGGATGTCTATCAGCGTGCTGACGAGCCTCTGCCCCCTGAACCTTCTCCTGACGAGCGCCCAAGCCAGCGGCAGGCCGAATGTAAGGTCGATTAGCGTGGTCGCTGTAGCCACCTTGTACGAGAGGAGGATTGCGAACCTCACCTGCTCGGACACGCTTGGGTCGCTGAGGACCTCCCTAACGGCGTTCCAGCCTGCTGCCACGTACCCCAAGACGTACGTGGGCGGGATCAGCACTACGATTAGGAAGAAGGCGAGGGCTGCGGCGTACCAAGCCCACCTAAGCGGCGCCGCTCTGGAGAGCCTGCTCAGGATCCTCTGCATCTCTACCAGCCAGTCGGCCCAGCATAAGTAAAAAGATAGCCTGTTGAGGCCCGCTCGCAAGTAATTTACGCAGAATACCTACATACAACAGCTACGGTTAGGTCATGGGAGCGCTGGTGCCCGTGACCTCGAAGCTCTCCCTCATTCTAACGCAGAACCTCATCAGCAGGAGGGGCGCTAGGAACGTCGTCAGCGCAGACATCCCAACGAGCTCCGCGTAGGTGACCTCGTCAAGCACCTTTGCGGTTAGGCCCAGAGACGCCACGATCAGCCCCAGCTCTCCCCTCGGCGTCATCCCAATGCCGAGGGCCAACGCCTCGTCTGGCGGGAGCTTGAGCATGGCTGGAATGGCTGAGCCAACAATCTTGGTTATCATGGCAAGCGCCGTCAAGAAGAGAACCATTCCGACCACTCTCGGATCGAGGAACAGGCGAGGGTTCAGCTGGGTGCCTATGTAGGTGAAGAAGAGTGGGCCAAACATCATCTCCAAGTGGTTGATGAAGTCCTTCACCCTCTCAATGACTCTGGACTCGCCTATGGCCAGCCCCGCGGCGTAGGCACCAACTATAGGGCTCAGCCCAAGCGCGGCCGTTATGGCAGACATTATGAATCCCGCTGAAACCGCTGCGGCCTCGGCAGCGCCCTCTATGCGTAGTCGAGAGGCCTCCTCTAGGAGAACGGGTAACACCACCACGGCGACGGCCAAAATGACCAGCCACAGGAGTATGAACATCACAACTCTCTGAGCCACGACGGGAAGGCTGAGCGCCGCTCCGCCAGCGACCGCACCGTAGATAATGCCCAGCACAATCACGCCAACTATGTCACCAATCACAGCTGAGTTCAGGACGAGCAGGCCCATGTCGGTGTTCAAGAGGTCGAACTCGTCCAGCACCCTGGCCGTGATAGCCACGCTCGTAGCCACGAAGGCGGCGGCCCCAACCATGGCGACGCTGACGTCCCTGCCTAGAGCCCGGTAGATGTAATAGGCTGTGAAGAACGGGAGGGTCCCTCCCCCGAGCGCTATCAGGGGAGCCATAGGGCCGGCCTTTCGAAGGCTTGTAAGCCCCATCTCAATGCCCGCGGCGAAGAGCAGCATTATTACGCCGATCTCCGCAAATGCCTTGACGTACTCGTTGACCACGACCAGCGGCTGGCCGTAGACCGATATCCCACTCCCGAGAGCGTAAGGGCCGAATATGACTCCAGCCATGAGTTCCCCGAGAACCGGCGGCAGCTTCATGGCTCTGAATGTCCCAGCGATGAGCTTAGCGAGGAACACTAGTATCCCTATGGACACGATGGCCCTGATTAGCGGGTCCATCGATGCGCGCGATTTTTCCGCCCATTATATTTCTTCACGCTCCTAGCGAGTCTAAGCAAGGAGACATTGGTCAAGGAACCGCCCTAATAAGTGGAATTCATTAAGATACTTCCCCTTACATGACTGCGAATGTTTTTCAACCTCCGATCTAACTGAAGATTGGTGCTTTCTATGTTGGCGAAGAATCCTCTGGATCTGGCGGTCGGCCGAAAGCTTACGCGGGAAGAGTTGGTCCAGGCTCTCAGGCTGGCTATTATGGCAGAACTCGACGCCGTAAACCTGTACCTCCAGATTGCAAGCTCTTGCGGGGACGAGGGAGTGAGGAAGCTCTTTCAGGACGTGGCCAAGGAGGAGAAGACCCACATAGGGGAGTTCTTGGAGGCTCTCCTGAGGCTTGACCCAGAGCAAGTCAGGGAGTTAGAAAGGGGGAGAGAAGAGGTGAGAGAGATCTTGGGAGGGGAGTAATCACCCCAGCAAGTCGACGGTAACCTCGGCTATGTCGGCACCGTACTCGGCTACCCTCCTGAGGCTCTCCAGTGCCAGACCCAACCTTACCTTCTTTCCCTTGAGAGTGTCTGAGACGAGGATTTCCTCAAGTATGCCGTCGGCGAACTTTGGAATCCTCATAGCCTTCTTCAAAGCGTACCTCGCTCTCTTCATGTCTAACGATATGAGGGCCTCGGTCGAGTAGTTTAGAATTTCAACCCCCAATCTGGCAAGCTCCCCTAGCTTCTCGAGGTCTGGAAGTGGCTCTCCAAACTTGATGGCCGTCATGGCGACCTTGGTGGCGTGATCCCCTATCCTCTCCACGGCCTTGGCTGCCAGCCTGTAGCCCAGAGCGTCGAGGGCCCACCTGAGGTCTACCTCCTCGGGGTCGAGCCTGCCAGACACGACGGCGGAGGCCTGCCTCCCTATCAGGAAGTAGAACTTGTCGACCTCCTCGTCCCTGGCGACGATCTCCTCGGCCAGGTCTTTATTGCCGTTTAGAAGCGCCTGCGTGGCGTCGAGAACCATGTCACTGGCTAGGACGCTCATCCTTAGGAAGGCTCTAGGAGTTGGGAAGTCCGAGTAGGTCCTGAGGCACTGGAAGGTTATCACGCTCCCCTTCTCGGCGACGACCTCGACGCCCACGAGCTTCGACCTTATGGCCGACTTGATTTGGTGGGCCCAGGCTGGCCTGCGGTCCAGGTTTACCTTAATGAAATCCCTCCCGGCGAGGTACGCCGAGATAACTCGCATAATCAGGGATTTGATATCATCATCAGGTTCCACGGTGACCTCTGCCTCTAGGAAGTCCTCTCTGGCCTTGCCGAGCGGCACGAGCCTCAGGCTCATGTCCGGGAGCAGCCGAATCTCAACCAAGTCGTCTTTCGTCAGCCCCACCCTTCTGACCCAAGACTTGGGCAGGGTGACGGACAGTGAAGATCTCCCGAGCATCTGGACCTTGCGGACGTCCTTTCCCGGAGGCATCTCGACCTGCTGTTGCTCGTAATTTATGTGCTTATACGTATTTCTACCCGGCTCTACCAACACTGGCGGCTTAGCATCCTGATTTTTTACGGTATCCGGCGTCGAACTCTCGTGCAGCCAGGGCTGGCTTGGGCGATCTTGGCGGCGCTGCTCTGGGGGATCTCACCGATAATGATAGACGTGGCCATGAGGGAGCTGGACTCACTCGGGGTCAACGCCTGGAGGAACCTCGGCGGGCTGATAGTGATACTCCCAGCGGCGCTCGCAACTGGATCGTTAACAGTGCCTCTGCGTCCACTGGCGCTTATAGTAGCCTCTGGCATCGTAAGTCAGGGCATAGGGCTTGTGACGTACTCCGAATCTATTCACAGGGCTGGCCCGGCTAGGGCTGTGCCCATCAGCTTTACCTACATCTTCTGGGCGCAGCTCCTCGGGCTGGTGTTGTTTGGAGAGCCAGTCGGGGTCGGCACGGTGGCTGGCGCCGCGGTAGCTGTGGCGGGCGTGTGGCTCGTCGCGAGTCGGTCTAGTAGGGTGGGCAAGAAGAGAGGAGTGGCGTTCGCGATCGCAACCTCAGTGCTCTGGGCCCTTGGAGATTCCCTGGCCAGAGGAGCGCTGTTCGAGGTTAGCCCGCTGTCTACGACTTCTTGGAGGATAATAACGCTCACTCCAGCCTTCTTCTTGGCGTCAGCCAGGGGAGATCGCCTGAAGGCCAGCCCTAAGGCCATCTTCATCGCCGCGCTCAGCGGGGCCATAGGCTTGAGCCTAGCCCTCGTCGTCTACTACAGGGCGATGTCAGAAGTGGGCCTTGCCCTGGCCACGATCCCTACCTCCCTCAGCCCCGTCGTGTCGCAGTGGCTGTCGCGTCTCCTGCTCTCAGAGAGGCTGGGCCTCAGAGAGGCGCTCGGAGGAGTTCTGGTGGCTCTAGGTATAGCGCTAGCCTCTCTCTAACGTCGCCCCTACTCTACCCCTAGCCTACGCTCAAGTTCACTTATCCTTCGAGTTAACGCGACCAGAGCGCTCAACAACACAACCTCCAGAGCGTCGGCGGGAGGCTCGACTTGAAACGCATCCAGCAGGAGGCTGCCAGACGCGACAAGTTCCTCTAGCGCCCTCCTCACCTCTGGATCCCTCTCAGCCTTGGCTACCTTCGAGAGCCTCTCCAGCTCTCTCCTCACAGCCACTCTGAGAGTAGGCGCCGACCTCCCCAACTCAGACCCTCCAGCTCTGCCAGGCTGAACCACGCCGCTCCGGGCGGCAGAGATGGGTGCTTGACCAGGATCGCTCTGACGAGACTTCGACGACTCGCTTCCAGCCTGATCAGCGCGTGGACGGAGTGTGCGTGGTAGCTGCCGCCGAGCGGGGACCACCGCCCCTCTAGAGCCCTGTTGAAGGTCACAACGGTTCTATCTTGGGTTAGGCTCTTGAGGAGCCAGGTCAGGGTCGTAGCGAGCCACCCCCTTCTCCAGTCCCAGTGCATGTACGGATCAAACACGAGCGCGAAGTCCGCCGACTCCCCCTGCGCCTTGGCAAGCAGATTCACTGCGTCTTCAAGCTTGAACGCTCGGGCCAGCTTAAGGTGGGACTCCACGACGTCCCAGGGGATCTGCAGCCTCCTGGCCATCGACCTGAGCAGGTAGGGGTCGAGCCCCCCGAAGTCCTGCATGTGGAGCGCCAGGACCCTTCCCACCTGAGCCGCCAGCACGGCCATCCTGTGGTAGAGGAGGCTCAGAACTCGCAGGTCTGGTGAGTAGAACTCCGTCAAGGAGCTTTCTTCGATCCCTCCTCCGAGCAGGCGGTCCAGCTCTTCCACGCCGGTCTGCAGGCCCACCGCTCGCATCTTAACCCGGAGCAGCATGGCCCTGCGCAGGGAGCTTGAGGACAGAAAATCATATTGGTGTCAGATATAACCAGCATCTGTCGCAAAAGTTTCCAGAATAGTTTTGCTCAAATCACGTGCTGATCAAATCTACCGAGCTCATAAAAATAGATTCTGTAGGAACTCTTAGCGGGTTTGCGCGGCTGGCTGATAGACGCCTCGATCAACGGAGACCTGCTGAACCTGAAGCTCGTCACCGAGTCTGGCGAGTTAACCCAGCTCGAGCTACCAGTCCTTGAGAGGCTCTACCTGACTCCCCAGAAGGTTCCCCTAAGGCAGCTCGAGGCGGCTCTAGAGTCAGCCCCCGGGGTCGAGCGAGTGCGAGCGGAGGAGTGGCTGACTCCCCCCTGGTACAGAAGTTCCACTAGCGTGCTCGCGGTCGACGTCAGACCTTCCAAGGCTAGATCTATCCTCAGGAGAGTGCGCGCGCTGGGCCTGGCTGAGGTTTGGAACACCTTCCCATCCGCCGTCCAGAGAGCGCTCCGGAGGCTGGGGCTGACGGCCTGCGCCTGGGTGGAGGTCGATGGCGAGAGCGTCTACACGACCGAGGACCTCGACTCAGTCCGGTACGACCTCCCGGAGCTGAGGTGGATTCGCGTGTCCTTTGAGGGCTGGGCTGGTCGGCCAAACGTGCCGTCTTTGGACTTCGTGGATCGCATGGTCGTTGAGGCAGGCGGGTCTGAGCAGGCCCTGCCGGTGGAGCGAGCTGGAGAGCTGGCCGACCTGATCGAGAGGATCGAGCCTCACCTGGCAATATTCGACGGTCCCGACTGGCTGGAGCTGGCCCTAGGCATCGATGGCGTGAGGGAGGCCCTCAAGCACGTCGGAACAGTCATCCTGCCGAGGTCTCCCCCTCTGGACATCGACCTCCTCGGCTTGGTGGAGTGGTGCAGGATAGCGGCCATGCCCCCTAGGCTGGCAGTCAACGCTTCGATAGGTCAAGTGCTGACCAGCGCTGAGGCCTTCGAGGCCATGCGCAGGCGATACCTGGTGCCTGAGGTCAGGTCCAGCGTCGAGGGGTGGAAGAGTCCAGGCAGGCTCCTCGCGGCAGATCGCGGGGGCGTGGTGCTCACACCCAGGCCAGGGGTCTACTGGGGCGTCTATCAGCTGGACTTCAACTCCCTCTTCCCCTCCATAATCGCCAGGGAGAACGTGAGCCCCGAGACCGTCAACGACCCGGCCTGCCGCGGGCCTCGCAGGAGGGTGCCGGAGGTGGGCCATGAGATATGCCTAGACCGCAGAGGGCTCGTGGCTGACGTCGTGGGGAGGCTTGTCGAGCGCAGAGCCAGGTTGAGAGGCCTCGCCAGAACCCTGCCGGGCGGCGAGGGTAGGAGGTACGAGCCCGCTCAGTCTGCGGTCAAGTGGATACTCGTGGCGTGCTTCGGCTACTTAGGGTATAGAAACGCCAGGTTCGGAAGCATAGAGGCTTACGAGTGCGTTACAGCCCTCGCGAGGGGCGTCGCCAGGAGGGCCATTGAGGTGGCCGAGGGGATGGGCTACAGGGTGCTGCACGCGCTGGTGGACTCGATCTTCGTTCAGCCCAAGCGCGACGCCATCAGCCTTGGGGAGTTGATCCGCGCCATTGAGGAAGAGACTGGCTACAGCCTGAAGGTGGAGGCGGAGTACGAGTGGGTCGCCTTCTTCTCAGGAGAGACCACGGGGGAGGGGGTCCCATCGAGGTACCTCGGCAGGCTCAGGGGAGGGGGATTCAAGGTCAAGGGCCTGGAGTTCTGCAGAAGAGACGCCCCGCCAATCGTCAGGAAGGCGGCGGAAGAGGCTTTGAGGAAACTCGAGCCGGCGCGGTCTCCCAGCGAGCTGGCGAGGCTTGCCGTCAAGGCCCTCCGCGTCTTCGACTCTTGGGCCCTCCGGCTGGCCCGCGGGGAGGTGGACCTGCGCGACCTCGTCGTGGAGAGGAGGCTATCCAAAGAGCCCAGAGAGTACTCCAAGGCGCTCCCTCACGTCGCGGCTGCGAGTGTTGCAGGAGCAGTCGGCGTCGTGAGGTACATAGAGGCGAGGCGCCCCTACCCGATCGATCTCGGCCCAGGAGGCTACTCGCTGGACAGGTACCTCCGCTGGTTGGACCGAGCATCTCGACCTTTCAGAGAGTTGATCAGGCTCTCTAGAGGCCGTTAGGTGGTAGAAGGCCCGGCAAGGCCGCGCTGAACGCTCATCTACCTTGCTGAGACGGCCACTTATCACTAGTGAGCGAGTTGAGCCACTTGAGCATCAGGCTCCCTAAGTTC
>JAVCBV010000040.1:0-15856 GCA_037917695.1 Thermoproteota archaeon
GGACTTTACGTGGTAAACGGCGTAGCCGACCTCGAGAAAAGCCAGGAGCTAGCCAAGATCCTAGCGGAAATAGCCGTATTCACAAAAGACAGGTTTTGGACGAACTCCTCACTATTGATAATAGCTGGCGTGCTGAACGTCACCGGAAACCCGGCCATGACCGTTGGTGGAACTGGCGACGTCCTATCCGGCGTTACGACGGCCTTCTTGGCTATGTCGAAGGATCCCATGAGGTCTGCCTCTGCAGCGGCGTTTCTAGTTGGCTTGGCGGGCGATCTCGCCTTTGAGGACCTATCATACTCCCTCACGGCGTCAGACGTGATGGAGTACCTGCCGAGAGCTCTCAAGAAGATAGGGTACTAGGGAGCAGCAGACTTTGATCCTCAGCTCCCTAATTAATCCACATGTGAATCAGAGAATTATGGTGTGATGCTGAAGATAAGGATAGATCGAGAAAAAAGATAAGAAAACGCAGAGAAGAATTCATACAGGGGACTGTGAGGTTAGCTCCACAGCCTGATCTCGTGACGAGACTCTCCGCTACCGAGTCCCCCCTTCACCGTGCTACTTCCTTGGGGGCGCTGTCTCTGCGGTCGCGCGCATTACTTGGATGTTTGGTGGATATTTTGCTCTTGTTTCTCTCCTCGCCTCTCTAGTTGCCCCGCTCTGTGTATAAGTCCAGAGTGTCAGCGATCAAAAAGGTGGGGTGAGGAGAGGGACGATGAAGACAGCCCGTTCTGACCCCCAGCCCGACAGCGAGCCTGCTTGATCAGGCTGCTAGGGGTCTTCCCCCGTCAGGATACCTTCATTCAGGGGCTTTCGGGGGGAAACGGATCCTACCCACATCTCGCAGCCTCGCATCATCACATTAATGGCGCCGATGATGTCGCGGTCCTCCTCGAACCCGCATCTGGGACACTTTAGCCTGCGGTATCCGTTATGGACCAGCTTGGCTCTACACCTCGGGCATCGTGAGGAGGTCCCTCTGGGGTCCACGTAGATCACTCTAAGCCCTGCAAGCCTAGCCTTGTAGTCCAGTATCGACTGTATGACCACCTGTGAAGCCTGCCGTTCATCTCCCTAGTATGCCTAATTCTGCATCTCAGCCCCTCGATGTCCTCCATCGCTATGGCGCCAGCCCCTACCTTCAAGGCCCTCTTAACTATCCTAATCTTGCGGAACTTCTCGTGGTAGTCACCGTGGAGCAGGTTGAAGGCCAGCCTACCTTGTGGAGTTGATATCCTGACCTGCCACCTGTATAGGTCAAGGGAGTGCAGCTTGTCGTCCAGCACGACAATCGAACCCCTGAAGACCGGCCTGTCTTTCTTTGCCTTCTTCTCCCGCTTCAGTACCCTGAAGTGCTTGTATGTGGCCACGGCTACCTGGCACGCTGTGTAGATGTAGTGGGAGGGCAGGTTGGGGTACCTAGCCTTGAGTTCTCTGTACTTCTCCTTCCTCAGCCTGTAAAAGCTGGTCACCCTGTTCTTCACAGCATAGTCTAGCAGATCTTGAACCAGGACTCTGTTAAGAGAACTTTAGAGCAAATATTTGGCCCAATACGCCTAGTAAGTCCCAGAAAGAAAGGTATTTGGCAAGCGATATCAGGAATACTCCGTAGGGCCAGATGGGAGGAATACATTCCCCAGCTGGTAGCAAAGATCATTATAATAATGCTTTTAATAGCTCTATGTTTACTTTCAGATATTACTTTAGAAAAACTATCGCAGTTTATTCCTCCATAAGTGAAGTAATAAGTTAGAACAACACAGCCATAGTTTGTTGGATCACTCAACCCCCCGAAAAAGTTAGGAGGAGAGTCCGAGGGCTCTGGAGAGAGCCCTCGCTCTTGCCACAGCCTTCTGTATGATTATGTTGGCGGTCTCCGGCGTGACCCAACCGACCTCCGTCGCCAGCGTGAGCGCTCTCTGGACTGCTCTCCTCATTATCAGCTCGGCGGTCTTGTCCGTCACTATTCCCTGCTCTACGGCCAGCGCAATTCCTGCTGACGCGGCCTTCTTCAATTCCTCTAGAATCTCCTCCTGCGTCTTTGCGAGGACCTCCGGCGACCAGAAGGTTCCCTCTGAGTCGACGGCGCCTGTGATCTCGAGGCGCACCTCCACCGGCTTTATGCCCAAGGCCCTGAGGATCTCCGCTATCTGGCTCTGCACACGCTCCCCCTTCTTCACAATCACGTGATCCTCAGAGATCGAGATCTTCCCGCCGATGATCTTCGTTGGAACTCCCAAGGCCCTCAGGTCCGTCAGGATCGGGCCTGGCGCCAAGTCCGTCGGACCGGCGGGGATCACTATGTCGTCCTTCGCGACCTCGCCTGGGAGTATGTCCACGTAGGTCGTCATGTTCCTCAGCTTTTGGTAGAGCTTCCAGGGGTTCTCCTTGCTGAAGATCATCATGAGCCGCTGCGGAGTGTGCTCGAGAAGCGTGTTTAGTCCCTTCCTGAAGTCCACCTTGGAGAAGGCTATTGGAACCAGCCTCTTCTTCACAACCATGAGCTTAGTGCTCGGAGCCAGTTCCTTCCTGAGCCTCTGCAGGTAGTCGGCGGGAGACCTGCCGAAGTCTGCGAACATGACGGTTGGGTACTCTCTGAGATTCTCGATTATCCGCTGTACCATCCTCTCCTTTCTCTGCCGAGCCGGGCTCTTCCTACGGGCAACCTGCGTGGAACTCACCTTCTCCTCCTCCCTCCCAGCGTGGCTTCCACTTTGACTGGGGGACCCATGGTGGTCTTCACGTACATGGCCTCCAAGACGCCTAAGTCTCCGTACTTCCTCTCGAGGGCTGCCAGGATTGCCTTGATATTTTCGACGATCTCTTCCGGCGACATATCCCTCGTCCCAACCCTCACGTGAACCACGGGCTGGTCCCTCATCCTGAGCCTGACCGAGCGTCTCAACCTCTCGATCGTGGCCGGAAGGTCGTCAACCCTGGTGGCCGGCAGGGGAATGGGCATCTTATTCCTGGGGCCGAAAATCGGACCTATATCTCTAGCCAGCTTCGGGAGAGCGTCGGCCTGAGCCACGAAGAAGTCAAACAGGTTTGCCAGTTTCCGCAGCTCACGCTTATTCTTTGCTATGCTGAGTATCTCAGCCGGATCGAATACGGCGTCTGCCCCCGCGTCTCTGGCCTTGACGGCGAACTCTCCAGTGCCGATTACAGCGACCTTAGCTGGCTTCCCCTTGGGGACGTGAGGCAGGGCGACTATCTCGTTTATCTTGAGAGATGGGTCCTTCTTCAGGTCGAGCCCTCTCAGCACAACCGTCAGATCAACGGACTCCTTGAATCTCCTCTGTGGGCTCTCCTCCAGGACCTTCTCCACGGCCTTTCTGAGCGGATCCTCCAGCGTAGCTATCGAGACCGCCATGCTCCATCACCCTTGCTCCTCCTCTTTTAGGAGGTCGTCCCACAGACCCTCGTCGACCTCCTTTATCGCCTCCTTTGGAGTCTTCCCCTCAATGAGCACGCCCACGCTCACCGCTGTTCCCAGGACTTGCTTAACTGCCGACTTAAGGCTTGTTGTGTTCATCGTGGGCAGTTTCATCTTCGCGATTTTAACTATCTGCTCGCGCTTCAGGCTGCCCACCTTGCTGGAACCGGCGTCTCCTGACCCCTTCTCAACGCCAAGCTCCTTGAGGAGGAGCATGGAGGTCTGAGGCAAGCCCACTCTGACTTCATACTGCTTGGTCTCTGTGTCTATCTCTATCTCAACTGGGACCTTCATCCCCGCATACTCCTTGGTCTTCTGATTGATCTCTCCAACTATCCTCCCTATGTCGACTCCCAGCCCGCCGAGAGCAGGACCTATTGGAGGCCCTGGTGTGGCCTTTCCGCCCTCCACCAGCACCTTAACGACCTTCTTTACCATCTAGCTCACCCCTCCTCCGGCCAATGAATCTCCTCTTCCTCGGGAGGCGCCTCTTCTCTCTTCTCCTTGGCTTTCTCCACGAGCTTGACGCTATCTATCGGGAGTTGGACCTCCCAGTCTCGCTCAATGTCCAGCAGCCTTGCCGTTATGAACTTTCTCCCCTTGCTGGAGGGCGGCGACAGCACCATGGCCCTGAACCCCTTGAAGTTGCCCTTGATTATCTGAACCACATCTCCAGGCTCGATCTCAATCTTCTCAGGCTCGCGATAGAGCAGCGCGTCTATTTCAGCCATCGGGACCGGACTTCCTGGTAGCAGCTTTGCCCTCGACACTCCTCTGACCAACTTTCGCACGTCGAACTCCCTGTCAGCCTCTAGGAACAGGTAGCCCCCCAGCCTCGGGACGAACAGGATGGACTTAACGCCAAGGCCTGTGTACTCTGCCTTCTTCGCCAATAGCTTGATTATACCTGCCTCTTGCCCTGCAGGGACCTTCACCGTGAAGAAGAAGGCCCTGAGCTCTTCTCCTCGCTTCTCCTCTTCACTCATTTCTGCGGCACCCTCAGATCTGCCCGCCGCCCATTAGCGTGACGGCTAGCTGAATCAAGAACCCCACTATCCCCACCAAGAGGAATCCCAAGAACGTTATCTTAAACACGGTCCAGAGATCGTCCCAAGTGGGCTTCCTCGCCACCTTCATGGTTCTCTTTATGTCCTCTAACAGCCCCTCGGCCACCAATTGGCACCCCCCCTCACACTCCTTCTATGCCTAGATCGCTTAGTATGTCCCTCTTACTCTTCTTACTTGGAACCCTCCTCAACCCTATGCCGGGTTGCACAGGCTCAAATGGACTGACTACGGCCTCAGCCTCTCTCTTCTCCTCCCTTGCTAGGGGAACCTGTTCCTCTATGTATGGCGACGTGACGCCCGCCACGACGAGGAGCACCTGGACCGTTCCCTCGAGGCCGTCCTCTATTCTGGCGCCCCATATCACGTTTGCGTCTGGATCAAGTGCGTCTACCACGGTCTCCACGACCCTCTTCATCTCCTGAAGTGAGAGATCCGGACCGCATGTTATGTTGACCACGGCCGCCTTGGCCCCAGAGATATCCGCCTCTAGCAGCGGGTTCGCAAGGGCGTCCTCCACCGCCTCGACAGCTCTGTCCTCTCCGTCACTCTCGCCGAATGCGAGAATTGCCGGGCCTCCCTTCTCCAAGACTGCCCTGAGGTCCGCAAAGTCCACGTTGATTAGACCAGGCTTCGTGACTAGTTCGACCACGCCCTTAACAGACCTCGCCATTATCTCGTCGGCTATCAGGAAAGCCTCGTGGAGTGGCCTGTCACCTACAAGCTCCAGGATTCTGTCGTTGTTGACCACGACTATAGTGTCAGAAGTCCTCAGGACGTTAGCCAGCCCAGCCCTGGCAATCTCATTTCGCCTCCGCCCCTCGGCTTCGAAGGGTAGGGTCACCATCGAGACTACAACCGCGCCGAGTTCCTTTGCGATCTCTGCTATGATCGGCAGGCCCCCGGTTCCCGTGCCGCCACCCAGACCCGCCATCAGGAACACTAGGTCGGCGCCCTCAAGGACCTCCTTTATCTCGGGCTCGCTCTCCTTTGCGGCCTCCTCCCCTATCTTAGGATCTCCGCCAGCACCGCTCCCTCCACACAACTCCTTTCCAAGGACGATCTTCCTATCTGCAACGCTCTCCAACAGATGCTGGGCATCCGTATTGGCTGCGACGGTCAACACTCCCTCCAGTCCCAGGGCGTTAAGCCTAGTGATCGTATTGCTGCCGGCACCGCCCACTCCCATGATTACGATCTTCGCCTTTACCTCCTCTAGGAACTCCCTCAGGTATTGATCCTCTAGCGCCTCCTTTGCTCGCTCTGCAGGCTTCGCAGGCGCCATTAGGGCTCTCTTCGCAAGCGACTTCAAACGGATCACCCCTTAACTCTCTCTCGAAACCGCGTAACCTCGCCGCTCATATTAAATATGGTGGTCAACATTCCGTCGAGCGCGGCGTGGCGCGGAGTCGGTGGGCCCGTAGCTCAGCCTGGTAGAGCGCCGGCCTTGCAAGCCCCCAAGAAAGCCGGAGGTCGCGGGTTCAAGTCCCGCCGGGTCCACCATCCACAAGCTCCCCTTTTATGAGAGACTCCACTCAGCTGGAGAGAACCTTAATATTGGGGCGTCCTGCCCCAGCATGGCTTGGGGCCCGTGGCTCAGCCTGGCAGAGCGCCCGGCTGATATCCCACTCTCAGGGGTGGACACCGGGAGGTCGCGGGTTCAAGTCCCGCCGGGCCCACCACCCTCAACGGGTGTCTCTGGTTGAGGCTGTGGATAGATATCGTGAACGCTCCGCATGTCAGGCTGTTCTATCGCCTGTTGAGGCAGAGGTCGGGGGAAATAGATTCCGTGCTAGTTACAGTCAGAGACTATGGGAGCCTGCGGCAGCTTGCAGACGACCTGATCTTGCCCGTAGTCGACGAAATTGGTAAACTAGTGTCAGTCGGAGGTAGAGGGGGAAGTAGAGCTGAGAAGCTGAAGTTCCACCTGTCGCGCGTGCTAGAACTCGTTGACATTGTGAATAATTTCAGACCTGATGTGGCGATAGCAAAGGCGTCCCCAGAACTGGCAAGGGTCTCCTTTGGCCTTGGAATCCCTTCCGTGTTGGCTAATGACAACGAAAAGAGCGTATACGTCAGCAAACTGTGCTTCCCGCTGGCTGACGCCATAGTCCTGCCTGATTGCTTCCCGCTAGATGCCGCCCTCAGGTCTGGGGCAGACCCCTCCACGATCAGACGATTCAAGGGGGTCTTCGAGGTTGCTCACGTGCTGTCCTACAGGGAGTGGGGGCCCTATGAGCGCGTCGATCTAGACGCTCTAGGGCTCGTCCCTGGGGAATTCGTGGTATTCAGACCGGAACCCGTTGGGGCCTCGTACTTAGAAGGCTCGCTGGACACTCTGGGATACTTGAAGGCTCTGTTGGAGTCATACGATGTGGTGGTCTTCCCCAGGGGTAGGGACATTCCTAGGTCCCAGTCCCCCCGCAAGCTCATCGTGGTGGATTCCCCAATCGATTACTTGGACCTGGTCTCAAAGGCCATTGCATTCGTGGGCGGAGGGGGTACAATGACTAGGGAAGCCGCGCTTCTAGGAACCCCCTCGGCCTCAGTCTACCCCGGAGAGGAGCCCTCCGTAAACATTGAACTCGAGAGGGAGGGACTCGTGTGGAGGATTAGATCTCCGTCAGAACTGCCTGAGTTCCTGAGGGCCGCGGAGAACCGGAGCGACTGGGCTTCTAAAGCATCTTCTTACCTGCAGAAGTCTGATGATCCGGCAGAGGTGCTTTGGAGTGAGGCCATTAAGCTGGGCTCTTGTGAGACGTCTTGACCGCCTTAACTATTAGCTGAATGGACGCATACCAACCAGCGAGAGATGTTGCCAAGATTGCCAATCCGACGGCGACTTTGAGGGCCTCTCCAATCAAACTGCCTGTTGGAGCCCCCCTGACCCACGTCTTAACCACCCAGAATCCAAGCATGGTCAGGGCCCACCCTTCTAGGACCAGCACGCATCCGAGGGCCAGGCCTTTATCCACGAGTCACCACCCCGGCGTGAACATTAGGAGAGTGATAACGGTCAAGATCGCCGAGAGAGCTGTCAGGTAGTGAGTCTCTCTGACGATCTCCCACTCTGCCTTCGCCCTGTCTAGGGTAAGAATTGCCACCAGTGTAATCGGCGCCTTGAGGTCCGGGTTGGCTCTTATTGTGCCGTCTTTACCTACGATTACGGGTCTTGTGCTGATTTGTCGCCTCTCCTTTAGACCTCCTATGCTACTGAGCAGGAAGAAGCCTGAGATCATGAATGGAAGCATGGAGATCAGGAGAAATGCCTCTAACCCATCAAAAACCGGCACAGAAGCCAGCGCGGCTCCGATGCCCATCGATCCGACGTTTCCAGAGAAGACCCTAGCGGGGTACCTGTTATAGCGGTAGTAAGCTAGCAGGGCTCCGATGAGCAGTAGAGACAGGGAGACTGTAGCCGAAGACCCAGTTATCAAGCCTACGGCTGCAAGACTTGCGCACGCTATGGCAGCATTCAAGGGCATCATTCCGTTGAGGGCGTCGAACATGTTCACTGCATTCGTCACTACGGCCATGTAGATTGGGAGAATGCCTGAGATCGTGATGAATAGACGAGCCCTGCCCGCCACCGGCAGGAGGGGTCTAGGGTGCACAGCCCCAGTCGCTATCAGAGGAAGGGCTGCAGCCAGCGTCAATAGAGGCTTCTTCACGCCCCCCAAGTCTAACTTATCATCTAGAGCCCCTACCAGGGCTCCGAGGGAGGCTGCGCCCAGGAAGCCAATCACGTAGCTCCCCGGGCTGAGGAGCCACAGCGCTGCGCACCCAACAGCAGAACCCACTATCACAGCGAACCCCGCCCCCTCTGGGACTTCTGGCCTTCCGGGCTTGTGTACATCGACTCCCACCAGTCCTCTATCCTTGAGCCGCTTCGCAAATCTTCTAGTCATGACATCTGTAGCTATGGCTGCGGCTACGCTCCCCAGAATCGCTGGCAGGAAGTCTAAGAGCATCTGAGGGGTCTCCCTCCCCGTTAATTAAAACCGACGGGGGTGGGCCTTCGATGTCGATAGTGGTTCAACTGACCGTACTGAGCTTTGCTCTAAGCTTAGGAGCAATGAAACCATGGCTTTCGCTGTGTCTCAGGAGAGGGTGGGTTTCGAGAGATGTTCACAAGCTGGGTGAGCACTTCTGCGTCAGCGTAGGCGCGCTCCCGCCAATTGGGGCATCAGTAATCGCTCTTACCCTCTACTCGTGGCTGGCCGAAGGTACGGCGATTCACTACGTGATGGCGCTGTCGCTCTACATCGCTGCCCTTGGCCTCTTTGACGATATAGCTGGACTCACAAATCTAGAGAAGGTCGTACTAGCCGCCATCCCCTTCGCCCTTCTGCCGCCTCAAGAGAGGATCGTGCTCTGGTTCTCGCTTCCGGCAGCTCTCTTCCCTGTCTGGTCTGCTCTCGTAGGAACGTTTGCCGTGAATGGCGTGAACATCCTGGCTGGGTTCAACGGCCTAGAGGCTGGCTACTCCTCAATCATTGCGATCACCCTCATGATTCACGGAATCCTTTCGGGTGACGCCTCGCTGGCCACCGCCTGCGCGTTATTCACGGCTGCCGTGCTCCCCTTCCTCTTCTACAACGTCTATCCTGCAAAAGCCTTCCCAGGTAACGCTGGAACTTTCTATATGGGCGGTTTTCTGGCTGCCACAGCTTTGCTTTACGCTCAAGAGTGGGTTTTACTGTTGATGCTCGCTCCCCACGCGGCTGACTTTCTCTTGAAAGCCTTGAACTGGGGGCGAACGTCGGCTAAGGGTAGAACGCTAATCTCTAGCGACGGGACGCTGCGCCCTCCCCCACATCCCTCTCTAGTGGGCATTATCCTTCGAGTCAGGCCCATGAGTGAGCCCTGTCTCGTGGCTACGATCTGGGGACTGGGAGCCTTACTAGCCTCGTGTACTTTCCTCCTTCATCCTCTCATACATCCTCCAGCTTAAGATCGGCCTTCTAGCGGCCAACACCTCGTCCAGCCTGCTCACAGCCGTAGAGGTCGGGGCTCCCTTGACAAGCTCTGGGGACTCGTAGGCCTCTCTGAGGGATTCTTCGAGCGCCCATATGTAGTAATCCAGCTCTCTCCGGCTATCTGTCTCGGTTGGCTCCATCATGAGAGCCTCCTCCACTATGAGCGGGAAGTACATGGTTGGCGGATGCACACCCCTATCCAAGAGTCTCTTTGCCACATCTAGGGCCTTAACGCCGGTATCTCTCTTGAGGGGCTCCAAGCTGACAACGAACTCGTGCTTACACGGATCCTCAGCCCCGTACTTGATGGCCACTCCTTTGAGACGCCTCACCTTGCTCAGGGCGTAGTTAGCGTTGAGGACGGCAGCCCCAGAGACCGCCAGCAGACCTTCAGCGCCGAGCCTCTTCAGGTAGGCCCAAGCCTTGACGATCACTCCAAAGTTGCCGTAGAAGGCTCTCACGCGGCCTATCGTCTTTGGAATCGAGTAGTCGAGGTAGAAGCCATCTGGCCCCTTTCGAACCACTGGAACGGGCAGGAAGTCCTGCAGACCTTCCCTAACACCAACAGCTCCAGCTCCTGGCCCACCAGAGCCATGCGGAGCCGAGAACGTCTTGTGCAAGTTTAGGTGCGCCACATCCACTCCCATGTCGGAGAGAAGCACCCTCCCAAGTATCGCGTTTAGGTTGGCTCCGTCATAGTAGATCAGCCCACCAGCTTCGTGAATGATGTCAGCGATTTCCAGCATGTCGGTCTCGAAGAGTCCAAGCGTGTTCGGGTTGGTGATCATCAAGCCAGCGGTTCTCTCGCCGGCTGCGGCCTTGAGAGCCCCCAAGTCAACCCTACCCCTCTCGTCGCTGGGGATCTTAACCACCTTGAAGCCCGCCATGGCCGCGCTTGCGAAGTTCGAGCCGTGAGCAGAGACCGGTATGAGCATCTCGTCTCTCTGATTCTCTCCAGAATCCATGTGAAACGCTCTGATGATGAGGGCACCTGCGAACTCCCCATGCGCTCCGGCTGCAGGCTGAAGCGTGTAGTGCGGAAGCCCGGTTATGACTGCCAGCATCTGAGAAAGCTCGAACATGATCCTCAAAGCGCCCTGAACAGTCTCTTCAGGCTGGTAAGGATGCAACTTCGTCACCTGGGGCCACGAGGCTATCCTCTCGTGTAGCTTTGGGTTGTACTTCATCGTGCAGGACCCGAGCCAATATGGACCGCTGTCCACACCGTAGTTCATCTCAGCCAGGCGGGAGAAGTGCCTGGCAACTTCTGGAGCCGATAGCGAGGGCAGACGGAGTTCTTTTCTTCTCAAATGCTCCGGAATCAATTCAATCGCGCTGTCGACTCCCAGGTGCTTAAGGACGCTCCTGTCGACGCTGAACTCGTAGTAACCACTGCCGTGAGAGAGTTCAAATACGGTTGGCTCCAGCACATCTGGTCGAGTAGACCACCTGGCCTGCCTGAACCCAGTCACACGTCTACACCTCCCTTAGAGCCTCTACTAGGGCGTCTAAGTCAGCCCTGGAGTGCCTCTCTGTAGTGGAGAACAGAGCACAGTTCGACAGCTCTGGGTACCACCTCCCGACATCTAGGCCAGCCAAGATCCTCTTCTCTAACAGGCGTCTGCGAACTTCGTCCCAAGGCCTCTTCTCGCTGACGACGAGGAACTCCTTGAAGTGGAATGAGTCGAACCTAGGCGCAGAGTACCCAGGAAGTTCGTCTATTCTCTTCTGGAGGTAGTGAGAGTTGGCGAGAATCTTCTCGCCCAAGGTCCTCATCCCGCTGGGGCCGAGCAAGCTGAGGTATATTGCGGCCCTTATGGCCATGAGGGCCTCGTTGGTGGTGATGTTTGAAGTCGCTCTCTCCTGTCTGATGTGCTGTTCTCTGGTCTGCAGGGTCATAACAAAGCCCCTAACTCCATCCTTCGAGCGGGTCATGCCTATCAATCGGCCAGGCATTTGTCTGATCAGTCTGAAGTCCTCTCTGACGGCGAATATTCCCAAGTAGGGCCCACCGAAGCTCATATGGAGCCCCAGAGGCTGCCCCTCGCCGACTACAACATCTGCTCCCAGCTCGCCCGGCGGTCTCAGGACGCCTAGCGCCGAGGGATCTACACCCACGGTGAACAGAGCCCCTGCCTTGTGTGCGGTGTCTGCTGCACCCTCTAGAGGCTCTTCGGCAACTCCAAAGAAGTTCGGATACTCTAAGTAGACCATGGCGGTGTCCTCATCCACAGCGGACTCTACGGCTTCTAAGGGAGTGATGCCCCTCTTTGGGTCGTAATTTAGGACCTCTATGTGTGCCACGTGTCCTACGTAAGTCCTAAGTACCTCAAGCCTCTCGGGATGAGCGCTCTTTGAGACCACAATGCGACTCTTGTGCGTGACCCTCAAGGCCATTCTTGCCGCCTCTCCGAGGGCCGTGGACCAGTCGTAGAGGGAGGAGTTCGCTACGTCCATGCCAGTAAGCTCGCATATCAGTGACTGGTACTCAAACAGAGCTTGGAGTGCCCCCTGCGAGATCTCTGGCTGATAGGGAGTGTACGCCGTGTAGAACTCCTGCTTCCCGGATACCTCGTCGACTAGGGGTGGGACATAGTGGTCCCACGCCCCTCCCCCTAAGAAGCACCTGAACTCATGCGACCCCCTGTTGTCCGAGAGCACTTGTAGCGCAAGGGCCTCTACGCTCGGCTCGTCCATCGCTGGGCCTATGTCTGGGGGCTCCTCTAGCAGCACCTCTCTTGGAATATCTCTGAACAGGTCTTTCAGGTCTGCGACCCCAATCTCTCTCAACATCTCTCTAATGGTCTCTTCGTCCCAGTTGGGGATGAACTCGTTTTTACGGAATACCAGTACCGACGGCGGAGCGTTCGGATCTCCCAACTTTAATCGCCAGCTTGCATGCTGATGTCGATTAATCTAAAGATTGTCAGCTCCGGCATGGGTCTCCCTCAGCTGACTGTTTAGAATTTGAACAAAATGTTCGCAAGGAGAACTGTGGATGAGTTGGTAAGATTCGCGCAGAAACATTATGTCGGAATCTCGCGCGGATTGCTCACACACTCGCGGAGTGGAAACTGTCACTATTAGATACTTAGACTCTCCTTACGGCGTCTAAGTAGTTGAGTCTAGCATTCCACAGGTCTTAAATTAAGATAGGTAAGAAAGGAAGTTGATACCCCAATCTCAATCAGTTTTCTAATTTGAGCGAGAGATTGTATATGAACAGGGATGCTCGAACTCACTTCTTTCGGTCGATCACTTACGCCAGTCGCGAACTTAACGCCGTTAGGTCTCTTGCGAATGACTTATTTCTCTTGGGCGAAAGTTTCGCGCGCCTGCGGGCGATTGATCCCGCAGGTGGTTACATGAGCGAAGAGACCGAAGTCCGCGAGGAAGATAGGCGTACTTCCTTTTCACCTGCTGTCGTCTCTGTGAAGCTTCCGATAAGCCTTCTGAATCAGCTTGAGAAGATCAGGGTTGCCCTAGGGTATCCCACTAGAAGCGAGCTCATCAGGGATGCCCTCAGGGAGTTCATACTCAGCAGGCACTCACTCATAGGTGCGTACTCGCCCGAGGGAGGTGGGGCGTGATGGCGAAGATAGTCGAGGATGCGTTGAGACTTAGAGGCAGCACGCTTGAGACCCGAGAGGAAGAGGACCCGCTGAGCATGATAAGGCGGATAATATCTGATCAGAAGCGAGAGGAGCCTGACGTTCCTGACGTGTACTCTAGCCTACTCGGCGGCACGTCTCCTGAGGTTGGGGAGGCGAATATAGTCATAGTAGGAGTTGGAGGAGCCGGCTGCAACACGATAAACACAATCATGAAGGTCGGGATAACTGGCGCGAGGGCGGTTGCCATTAACACTGACAAGAAGCACCTTGACAGGACAAACGCTCACGTTAAGGTGCTGATAGGCGAATCAATCACTGGAGGGCTTGGAGCGGGAGGATACCCAGAGATAGGAAGGGCATGCGCCGAGAAGGATGCTCACCTAATAGCTGATGCTCTGGGCAAGAGACCCGACTTAGTCTTCATAGCTGCGGGCATGGGAGGCGGGACGGGCACAGGAGCGGCGCCGATAGTCGCAAAGATAGCCAAGGACAAAGGCGCGATTGTGATCTCCGTGGTCACCCTGCCGTTCAAGAGCGAGGGTAAGGCTAGGATGATGAAGGCTGCCGAAGGCGTCAGGAGGTTAGCGGAATACTCGGACACCATAGTGACGATCTACAACGACAAACTGCTGAAGTTCAAGGATCTCCCGCTTGACCAGGCATTCGCAGTCGCTGACTACCTGCTAGCAATCATGGTGAAGGGAATAACGGAGATAATCACCAAGAGAGCCTTAGTGAACGTCGACTACGCAGACATAAGAGCGCTGATGAGCGTCGGCGGCTTGGCGGCGGTCGGGATTGGCGAGGCGAATGGCAAAGGACAGGGCAGAGTGGAAGCAGCCATACGGATGGCCCTAGAGAACCCACTAGTTAACTTCAACCCGGACGGCGCCAAGGGAGCCATACTCGTGGTACTCGGCGGTCCGAGCATGACACTCGAAGAGGTCCACAGAGCGGCAGAACTCGTCTCAAGCAAGCTCTCTCCCGATGCGGTGTTCAAATGGGGAGCCGACATTGATCCGTCGCTGGGGGACAGGATAAGAGTGATACTCCTCTTCTCGGGCATAACCGCGCCGAACATAATTACGCCAATACCCAAGGACAAGCGGCGTAGAATCAAAGTCAACCCCGTGATCGACGTCCTGATCGACGGAGATCGTATGCAGGACGAGGAGTCCAGAGAGAAGATAATCTCTTTAGTTGAGACCCTAACGTCTAAGATCATGACGTTTGGTTAGCTCGGCCATCCCCCTCATTTTTTCCTAAGCAGAAATTCACCTAACCTTTATGACGGTCTCCTCTCTGTAGCCTGTTATAACCCTAAGATAGCCAGCCAGTTTCTCCCTGATGTCTTCGTCAACGTCGAGTCTGAGTTCTCTTAACTTAGCGATCTTGGACGGAGCCGAGATCACTATAAGGTCGTCTCTGCTCAGCCTCTCAAGGACCCGCCGAGAGATCTGCTGATTCCCCCTGCCGAGTAGAACGCCTGATCCACCAACCGGCGAGAGGATCAGCTTTACCGGCCCCCTGTGGCGCGCGACCAACAGCTCTAGCTCTCGGGCATTGACGTCCTTGGCTAGCAGCCTACTCCCCAAGGAGACATCCACTCCCAGAGGAGTTTTGTCGATCCCAAGCTCCCTCGCCACAAGCAGAACGGTCGACCCAGGCCCCAGTATGTACAGCGTGTCCTCAGATAGAAGCTCGCTCAGGTACTTCGCAATCCCCCGAACAGCCTCCCTCTCAGAGGCGGGCGTTGGTTGTTTTGACGACTGGATCCTGCTTGGATCGTCAGGAGTCATGGCGTACCCTCGCAGCGTGAGGCGAAGCTGGCCAGCTCTGTAGCTCTCCTCCTCAGCATCCAGAACTTCGGCCAGCCGAAGCCCAACCTTCCCCTGGAGGAAGTCGGCCGCCAGAGAGCCAGCCTCCTCCGGAGAGTAGGCAAAAACTCCGGAGAACATCTTAACTCCGGCGGGAATTCCTAAGATTGGTACACTCTCCCCAACCACCGAGCTTATGTCTGCCGCAGTCCCGTCGCCACCGCAGAACAGGATAAGATCCACTTCTCTCTGAAGCATCTCCTCCGCCGCCTGCTTCGTGTCCTCGGCTGTGCTGACATCCCCCTTTGGAATTTCTAATAGGTCCACGGGCTCAATTCCCTCTGTCTTAAGCTCAACCTCGCCCATATCCCCTCTCGGCGAGATGATGGAGACATCGGACATGCTGGAGACCAAGGACCTCACGGCACGCCTAGCCCTGCTCGGTGAGATGGGCCTAAACCCCATTTGGAGGGCCAGCTCGACGATCTCTGGATCATCTGTTCCTTTGAATCCGGCGGGTCCTCCAAGCCCCGCGATTGGATTCACTATGAAGCCCAGCAGCTTCCTCACGAGTTTGTATGCGGTGGCGTCCGCGTTAAAAACTGGCCGCCTGCGGATTATAGCCAGATAGCAGTGAAGGAGTTCATCGTCCCTCGGGGACTTGTACTATTGCATGGAAAGCCTGGCGCCGGCAAGACCACTCTAGCATCGTACATAGCCCTGAAGCTCGCGGCAAGTGGAGACAGGGTTCTCTACTTCGATACCTCCCCAGCCGGAGACGGGGTCTCCAGACTGTACGCCATGGGGCTGGAGTCCCTACCCACTGAGCGTGTGCAAGCGATCAGGGTGAGTCCCAGGCTACTCAGGAGGCTGATCATACCTGCTGTCGTAATTAGGGAGGACGCCAGCCCAGCCCACCTGATAGTAGACGAGCTCTCC
>JAVCBV010000125.1:0-4939 GCA_037917695.1 Thermoproteota archaeon
CGATACCGCCCAGCTTGATCATCGCGTACGTAAAGCTAAGCCGCGTCCTGGTGCTCGGCTCCATGAACACGGTAGCCATTATCCGGTCCTTCGCGTAGCTCAGAACCTTCTTCTCCTTTATCTCAGCCCTCAGTCTCTCGGCCACCTGAAAGAGATTCTCCACCTCGCCTCTATCGAAGTCCAGAGCAGATACGATATCTCTCCCAACGAGAGAACCCACCAGACAACACCTCCCATGGGTTACAAATCGGGGAAAAATAAACGGGGACCATCACACTTCACAAGCCTCTGCTGGTCGACCAACGGACCCCCGCATGTATTCAGCCGCCTTCTTGATCGCTCTGATTATGTTCACGTAGCCCGTGCACCTGCAGAGGTTTCCCCTGACATACTCCTTGATCTCCTCTTCGGTGGGGTTGGGGTTCTCCCTCAGCAGCGACTCAGCGGTGACTATGAATCCCGGAGTGCAGTAGCCGCACTGTATGGCACCCTCCTCGATGAACGCTCTCTGGAGGGGAGTCAGCTCCTCATCCTTCGCGAGCCCCTCTATCGTGACGACCTCCTTCCCATCCACGTCCACAGCCAGAGTAAGGCACGCCAGCACGGGCTCTCCATCTACGAGCACGGTGCATGCTCCGCACTCTCCTATCCCGCACCAGTACTTCGTTCCCGTCAGCAGGAGCCTCTCCCTGAGCACGGTGATCAGAAGCTCGCTTGGCTTGACTGGAATCTCCACCCACTCCCCGTTCAGCTTGAACCTGATCACACGACTCGCGCTCATCCCATCACCTCCCATAAGCCCTATCCAGAGCGATCCGCAAAGCGTCTGCCACGATGACCTTGGAGACCTCCCTGCGGTACCATGCAGTCGATCGGAGGTCGGTTATCGGCTTGATCTCCCCCGAAGCCATCTCGCCCGCCCTTCTGAAGTCCTCCTCGCTTGGCGACCTACCCTCCAAGAACCGCTCGGCCTCTCTAGCCCGCACCGGGGTGGGGGCCACGGCGCCCAGAGCTATTCTTGCCCTCTTCACCACACCACCCTCAAGTGTGAGGGATACGGCCACGTTCACCTTGGCGAGGTCCATGGAGACTCTAGCAACCTTGATGAATGCGGAGCCTGTGTTCTGGGGCTGGTAAGGCACGAATATCTCCGTTAACATTTCGCCGGGCCTCAGCACCGTCTCGCCAGGCCCCGTGAAGAACTCGTCTATCGGGACTACCCTCTCACCCTCTAGGCTTGCGAGCTTGAGTTTTGCATCGTACACCAAGAGCGGCGGAGCTGTGTCCGCCGCCGGAGAGGCGTTGCACAGGTTCCCTCCAATGGTCCCCATGTTCTTGATCTGCACTGAGCCCATGGACCTCACGGCCTCGTAGAGGGCTGGGAACCTCTCCTTAACGATCTCTGACTTCTCGATCCTCCTGAGCTTCGTCAACGCGCCTATGCGGATTCCCTGGTTCTCCTCTTTGATGAACTCCAGCTCCGAGATCCTCTTTATGTTGATCAGGTACTTGGGCTCGATCTTCCCTATCTTCATCTGAACCAAGAGGTCCGTTCCTCCTGCCAGAACCTTCGCGTCTCTCCCCTTCTCTGCCAGCAGCTCTAGAGCCTCTCTCAGCATCTTGGGCTCAAAGTACTCGAACTCGACAGGGATTATGTGTGTGTTGAACAGGTTTATCGGAGAAGGCCTCATCTCAGCCCCGCTCATACTCACCTCACCCCCTCTCCTTGAGCGCCTTGAGGAGCTTCTCCGGAGTGATCGGGAGTTCGTAGAACCTGATCCCAACCGCGTTGTAGATTGCGTTCGCGACGGCGGCGGGCACCGGGTTGGAGGCAGCCTCGCCTATGCCCTTCGCTCCAAAGGGTCCCGTGGGCTCGTAGGTGCTGGCGAAGATGACCTTGAAGTCCTCGAGCGGGGGCACCTCGGAAGCCGTCGCAACCTTGTAGTCCGTTATCAGACCTCTGTTCATAAGCTCGCCGGTCTCAGGGTCGTAGTAGGTGTCCTCAACCGTGGCCCAGCCCCACCCCATCATGAAGCCGCCGTGAATCTGCCCCGCGGCCAGCTCTGGGTTGACTACGGTGCCTATGTCGGCTCCGGCGACCACGCGGATCGGCCTGACCACACCGGTCAAAGTATCCACCTCGACCTCAACGAAGTAGGCTGTGAAGCTCGGAGGCGCGGCCGTAGCCCTGAAGCTGACTGAAGCGGATATGGAGCCCCAGTTCCTCTGCCAAGCCGTCCTGGCCACCTCGCTGAGCGTGACCATCTTGTCGGGAGATCCCTCGATGTAGATCACCGCGTCGCCAAGCTCCTCATCGTACTTCATCCTAAGCGCCTCTGAGTTCACGGCAACGTTGAGCATCCTGACCGCGTACTCCAGGATCTTCCTCTTGACCTCCTGAGCGGCCCTCCTGGCCGCCTCTCCGCCCACGTACACTCCCCTAGAGGCGTGAGTGCAGACGTCGTAGGCTGTCGTGGTCGTGTCTGACCACACCACGTTGATCTTTTCTAGCGGGACGCAGAGCTCCTCGGCGATTATCTTGGCGTGAGCGTCTAGCGTGCCACCGCCGTGGTCTTGGAGGGCCGTGACGTAGTCTATGCTGCCGTCCTCGTTGACCTTGAGGAATGCGCTGGTGTAGTCTATCACGGAGCCGGAGATCGGACCTCCGGCGCCAGACGTGTGGAAGCCTCGGGCCACGCCTATGCCCCTCCTGAACCTCCCCGTCTGCTCTCCAGGTTTCGGCCGGTTCTGCCAGCCTATCAGCTCCACCCCCCTCCTCATGAGTTCAGGCACTCCGTCGCTCCTTATCACGCTCTTTACGGTGGGCCCCTGCCCCCAGAAGACGTCTCCCTTGCCGACGTAGTTCTTCAGCCTGAACTCCACAGGATCTATGCCCAGCTCTTCTGCAAGCTCATCTACTATTGTCTCTACAGCCCAGGTGACCTGAGGGTTGCCGTAGCCCCTCAGGGCGCAGCTCGGCACCTTGTTGGTGTAGACCGCTTTGCCGACGTACCTCAGGTTCTTCCACTTGTAGAGGGAGACGAACCAGCCTAGAGCGCATCCGAGGAGCGGGTAGGGCTGGATCTGATGCGCCCCGATGTCCATGATGTTGTCGAACTCAGCCCCGACTATGGTGCCGTCCTTCTTGGCGCCCGCCTTGATCCTGAAGTGCATCTGGAATGAGACGTGGTCGTGCATCATGTCCTCCTCTCTGGTCAGCGCGATCTTGACGGGCCTCTTGGCCTTCAGGCTCAGGGCCACGGCCACGAGAGTTACGATGTTCGTGTGGATGCTGGAGCCGAACCCGCCTCCCAGGAATACCTTCTTGACGTTTACCTTGCTCTCAGGGATTCCGAAGACCTGAGAGATCAGAATCCTCGTGTTGTGTATCGTCTGCGTGGTAGTCCAGACGGTTACTCCCCCACCAGGCTCAGGCTTGCAGACCGCCACCTTGGGCTCAGGCTGGAGGTGGTACCTCCTGTTGGTCTTGAACCTCCTCTCCAAGACCACGTCGGCCTCGCTGAGGGCCTTATCCACATCTCCCTCGCTGTACTCCAGCGTGCACGCGACGTTGTTCTCGACGTCGACCCAGGCCTTTCCCCTCATGATCTTCTCGTGGATCTTGGGGGCTCCAGGCGACATAGACTCGAACGGGTCTAGGATGGGTTTGTAGACTCTCTTTACCTCCACCCTGAGCGCTTCCAATGCCCTCTGGGCGGCCTCCTCTGAGGGGGCTGCCACAGCGGCGATAGGCTCTCCCACGTAGCGAGGATGGTTTGTGACGACGGACCAGTCCTTGAAGGTGTCCTCCTCTATGCTGACTAGCCTCGGATTGAAGAGGACCTTTGGGACGTCCTCGTATGTTATGACCACCGCGCCCATCTGCTCCGCGGCACTCTTATCTACTCTGAGCTCCGCGTGAGCGTAGGGGCTCTTCAAGATCCTTCCGTACAGCATTCCAGGCAGCCAGACGTCGTAAGCGTAGACGGCACGGCCCGTAGCCTTCAGAACTCCATCCTTCCTACCAGCCCTCGAGCCGACGAACCTGAACTGAGCCTTGGCGCTCAAGTTCTCACAGGATACTCTGCCCGAAGGCTCTAAATTAAGCCTTGGCCCTCTAGGTTCCCAGACCCAGCGACCTGAGGGATGCGATTTGCGCGGGGGCAACCTTTTGGTTAGGGGAGGGACGCTCGTTCTTCCCAGCGGAACCTTCAAGGCGGACGTGCTCATCGAGGATGGAACGATCTCTGCGGTGGGGAAAGACCTCAGCAGGAGCGGCGTGGATGTCCTCGACGCAAGAGGCATGCTGGTGTTTCCTGGAGTAGTAGACGAGCACGTCCACATGAGGGAGCCCGGGCTTGAGCACAAGGACGACTTCACCCACGGGACGATGGCGGCTGCCGCGGGCGGCGTGACCACCGTTCTAGAGATGCCAAACACGCTCCCGCCGGTGGAGGACGCCAAGAAGCTGGAGGATAAGGCGAGGCTCCTCTCGGCCAAGGCGTACGTAGACTTCGGCCTCATGGGAGTGCTTCACGACGGAAACGCCGACGAGATCGAGGAGATGCTGAACGCAGGGGCGGTGGGCTTCAAGGCCTTCCTAGGGCCCACCACGGGCGACATCCCGCCGCCAAGCGACGGCACTATCTACGAGGTTCTAGAGAAGTCCGCAGAGCTGGGTTTCACTATAGCGTTTCACGCAGAGAATTGGGAGCTGGTTAAGCTCTTCACCGAGAGGGCGAAATCGTCTGGCAGGATCGATCCTCTTGCGCACGTTGACGCGCGACCACCAGTCTGCGAAGAGGAGGCGATTCAGAGGCTCATCCTCTTCGCCAGGAGAACGGGAGGGAGGGTTCACATTGTCCACATGGGCGCGGCCGAGGGAGTGGAACTCCTGAGGAGAGCAAGGGCAGAGGGGGTCAGCATCACTGGGGAGACC
>JAVCBV010000104.1:0-15829 GCA_037917695.1 Thermoproteota archaeon
CTGTTGCTGGGATGTTCGCTTGCCACCAAGCGTGCTCGGAACGAGCAGTGATAAGGAGATTAAAAAAGTTCGCAGCAGACCAGCTCATACAGATACCAGGATTATGTCCGCGCAGGCCCTTATAGCCGAGTAGGGAATCGTCCTCCTCTCTCTGCCCTTCTCATCTAGCGCCACGACGATTGCCGCTAGCTTTCCTTCTGCATCGTCGAATACGAGGTCGTCTACAGTGCCAATAAACTTCCCGTCAGTTGTGTACACCTCCAGGTCATACAGCTCCGAGACCCTTCTGGCCAAGGGATCACCCTAGTATCACTCTCGCGTCGACTACTTTTATGCCAGTTGGATAGGCCATAATAGGGTTAAGGTCCATCTCCTTTATCTCCGGTATCTCGAGGCCTATCTGGCCGACTTTTATCAGAGCGTCTGCAATCGCCTTCTTATCGGCAGGCTGCGTTCCCCTGCATCCCTCAAGGAGCACCTTCCCCTTTATCTCTTCGATCATCTCGTACGCGTCTCTCTCGGTGAGGGGCGCCACTCTAAATGAGACGTCCTTGAATACCTCCACGAACACACCGCCGAGTCCAAACATCACAGTTGGGCCGAACTGAGGATCCCTTATCAGACCGATTATCACCTCAACGCCTGAGGGGGCGAACTCCTGAACCAGAATTCCGGCGATGCGAGCGCTGGGAACCTTGGACTTCACATTCTCGATTATCTCTCTGTAGGCTCTGCGGACTTCCTCCTCAGTCTTCAAGTTGACCTTCACTCCACCCACGTCGCTCTTGTGGAGGACGTCGGGGGAGACTATCTTCAACACAACGGGAAGCCCTATCTCTCTGGCGAACTCCACTGCCTCTTCCTCACTCGTGGCTACCTTGACCCTCGTGACGGGGATTCCATAGTCCCCTATAAGCGCCTTGGCCTCGTGCTCCAATAGAACCTTCCTGCCTTCTGAGAGTGCAGCCTGAATTAGGTCCCTCGCCGTAGGCATGGAATCACGTCACCGAGGGGCGGCCCCACGTAGAACTGTTAAAAGATTATCCCTCAGGCTCCTCAGAGCCGCCTGGACCTCCTAAGTATTCTCTCGATCGATCTTGGTAATCTTTTGGGCCTCTGCGCCTCCTTGGGTCTCTTCTTGACCTCTCTCTCGGCTTCTTCGAGCGCAGCAGACTCTAGCACTTCCTTCGGTACGTAATACATGCCTGCTGCATCCTTCATCACAATGCCCGCCGCGACCAAGCTCTCCAATCTTCTATACTCTTCCTCTGGAGGAACCTCAGCTGCCAGGACTAGCTTCTCTAGCGGTGCAGGCCCCCCTCCGAAATCTCTCAGGAGAACCTCTACCTCTTTTCGCAGTCTCTGGGGTACTCTCTCAAGGAACTCTAGTATTGGCTTCTCTGGCGCCATGACGTCCTCTACAATTACTTCCGTGACCCTCGTTCTTCGCAAAGCGACCGCAGCTTCTAGAGATAGGGAGAGTATCTCCATTAGACGCTTGGGCACTCCTCTAGCGTACTGATTTGCGGTA
Source organism: Thermoproteota archaeon (assembly GCA_037917695.1). Lineage (GTDB taxonomy): Archaea > Korarchaeota > Korarchaeia > Korarchaeales > Korarchaeaceae > DRBY01. The sequence continues at coordinate 1,532 of JAVCBV010000104.1, forward strand.
GAGATGGCTTCCTCTGTAAATGGATCGAGCGCTGACTCTGACTCTCTCGTTCTGACAATTGCGAGCCTTCTCTCGACGATCTGAACTGCCTGCTCATCCGTCAGCGGATTAAGCTCGATTGTGTCGTGGAGTCTCGATACCAGAGCGGAGTGCCTCTTCTTGAGTGCGGCAAAGGCGTCAGGACTCATGGTCATTGTCACCATGATACCCTCAGGCATTACTGAGACAAGCTCCCTAATGCTCTCAAAGAAGAAGAAGGACCATCTGTCGCCTGTTAGGAGCATGTTGTGAGCGTCGTCTAGAAGGAGCGCCACGGGTCTAATTGGCTCTAGGTAGTCCACCAAGGCCTCGCCCACTTGGGCTGGAGATCTCCTCAGCCTCTCTAGCTCTTCTTCGCTAAGTTCGCTCACCCCCAGCACTATTTTCTTAAGAGCCTTCCTAAGGCCTCTGCTTCGCTCGTAGGTGAAGCGCAGCAGGTCGTCGATAGCGTCAGGGCCCTCGAGAGGGTTCACTTCGTAGAGTATGTACTCCCCCTCCGACTCCCAGAAGTCGTAGGCCAGCATGTTGAGTCGAGTTGTTCTACCCATCCCAGGCTCTCCAACCACGGCCACAAAGGCCGGTGCGGTTCCAGCCAGAGTGTCGCTAGCCATAGTCATGAGTCCAGAATCCGGAGGGAGAGGAACGAACATCTGCCTCGCAAGTTCTGGATCGAAGTCGGCCAACGGCGTGAATGGATTCCTTGAGAGACCCAATAGAACCTCAAGGCTTCTCTCCCGCCCTGGTAGGCTGGCCAAACCTTACACCGCGTCATGTGGCGCCGGACCCTATATAATTCGGGCGCACTCCCCGTCGGTGAGGGCTAATTGTTTTTTAACCCAAGCACGCGCCGTGGCCTGGGAAGGGTGAACGTGCCTTGCAGAAGTACAAGAAGATCGTAGAGCACCTTCAAGGCCTTATGCTGGATCCTAACAACATAAAGAACATTGGAATCATTGCCCACATTGACCACGGCAAGACAACGCTGTCAGACAACCTGCTCTCCTCTGCTGGCATGATTAGCACGAAGATGGCTGGCGAGATGAGGTGGCTCGACTACCACGAGATTGAGCAGGCCAGAGGTATAACGATCAAGGCCGCGAACGTCTCTCTGTACTTCCAAGCCGACGGAAAGGAGTACTCGATAAACCTGGTTGACACCCCCGGTCACATCGACTTCACTGGGCACGTGACTAGGTCGCTGAGGGCAATCGACGGCGCGATAGTAGTAGTCGACGCCGTTGAGGAGGTAATGGTTCAGACCGAGACTGTGACTAGGCAGGCGCTAGAGGAGAGGGTCCGCCCTCTTCTGTTCATAAACAAGATCGACCGGCTGATAAAGGAGCTCAGGCTGACGCCTCAGGAGATCCAGAAGAAGATAGCCAGGATAATCACACAGTTTAACGACCTTGTTGAGGCCTACGCAGAGCCTGAGTTCAGGGACAAGTGGAAGGTCAGGTGGGAGAACGACACCGTGGCTCTGGGATCAGGCCTGCACGGCTGGGGGCTCAACGCGTCGATCTCAAAGAGGAAGGGCGTGACTTTCGGCGAAATCATGAATGCTTACGCCGAGGACGACCACGAGAGGCTGAAGCGCGAGCTTCCGGTACACGAAGCCATTCTGGAGATGGTCGTGAAGCACGTGCCGAGTCCCATCGAAGCTCAACAGTACAGGATCGAGAGGATATGGAAGGACAAGCACGACGAGGAGCTGCTGGAGGCTCTAAGGAGGTGCGACCCCAACGGCCCCCTGATCATAGGAGTCAACGCAGCCAAGGTGGACCCACACGCGGGAGTTGTGGTCACAGGCAGAGTATTCAGCGGCACGATAGAGGAGGGCCAGGAGGTCTACCTGCTTAACGCGAAGAAGATCCAGAGGGTTCAGCAGACCGCTATCTACATGGGTCCATACAGGGTGAGGATGGAGCGCATTCCGGCTGGCAACATTGCGGCCTTGCTGGGCGTCGATTCAGCGAGCTCAGGCGAGACCTTGATTGAGCCAGGTATAAAGGAGAGGGTCCAAGCTGGATTCGAGGCCATGCGATACGTTACGGAGCCCGTGGTAACGGTAGCCATCGAGGCGAAGAGGCCTTCTGACCTGCCCAAGCTCGTCGACGCTCTGAGGAAGCTCACACTCCAAGACCCAAACCTGATACTCATCCACAACACCGAGACGGGAGAGATTCTGTTGAAGGGAACCGGCGCTCTGCACTTGGAGGTCTCGCTCTACGACATAAGGAAGTCCGGGCTCGAGTTCGAGGTCAGCGAACCAACCGTCGTCTACAGGGAGAGTATCAAGACGGCCTCTCCAGAGCCGGTGCTCGCCAAGTCCCCCAACAAGCTGAACAGGCTCTGGGTTACGGCCGAGAGACTGCCCGACAAGGTGATCCAGCTCATAAAGGAGAAGAAGGTACACGAGAGAATGGACAGCAGGACGCTTGCAAAGATTCTCAGGGAAGAGGGAGGCATGGAGACCGACGACGCTAGGAACGTGTGGAAGATCGACGAGGATAACTACAACCTCTTCATTAACAGAACCGTCGGAGTCCAGAGGCTCGACGAGGTAAGGGAGATCCTGAAGCAGGGGTTCATGTGGGCCATGAAGGAGGGTCCGCTGGCTGGCGAGCCCGCCATGGGTCTGGTCATCAGGCTGGTGAACGCGATGATACACGAGGACCCAGCGCACAGAGGACCGGCGCAGCTGGTGCCAGCGATCAGGAGAGCGATATTCGGCGCCCTGCTCAGCGACGAGCCCGTGCTGCTCGAGCCTGTATACGAGATCCAGGTCACCGTGCCGCCAGAGCTGATAGGCAGCGTGATCGGTCTCCTCTCCCAGAAGAGGGGCAAGGTCTCTGGAGTAGAGGAGAGGGGAAGGATCAGCGTAGTCAAGGGCTACATACCAGTCAGGGAGACGCTTGGCGACTTCAGCAACGAGATGAGGAGCGTTACTGGTGGTAGAGCGTTCTGGCAGACCAAGTTCTCTCACTGGGAGCCGCTGCCCAAGTCTCTGATGGAGCAGGTCATCTTAGAGATCAGGAGACGGAAGGGCATGAAGGAGGAGATACCCAAGGCTGAGGAGTATATGGACAGGCTCTGATTCCGCCCTCCTAACTCTTTTTGGCCCACACCGGCTCTCCCATCCACCTCTTCTTTGCTAGGATCGGGCCCACTATGGAGTAACAGACCGCAAAGAGCAATATTGCAAGAGAGAGTGGCTCCACCACCTCGCGCGGGCCGAGCGCCATGGCGAGAGGTAAGGCCGGCCTTAGGTTCCACAGGACAGTTCTCCACCGACTCTCGGTTCCTATAGATGTGGCCTGGGATCTTGGATATGGAATGGGTAGGCCGGTAATGAGTATGAACGGCAGTATCGCGTACCAAGGAATCTCAATGCCAGATAGCACAGAGCACACGATCATGAGGGCTGGTATGAAGAGCGGCGCGCCCCTGAAGTACCTCGAGTCCTTGGGGATCGTGAGCCTCACGATGCCGACGATCACGAGGAGCGAGGCCACCGTGCTCTCAATCACTCCACCTAGGGAGGCATAGAGCACCGCTGGAGCCACACACTGGTTTATTCGGTCGACTGTCCTGTCTAGCACCTCCCCTCTTGTAGACTCGACCTTCAGAAGTCTCGCAGCCAGGCCGTCCAAATAATCGAAGAACAGCGCTAAGAAGAAAATCCTGGCCGACAGCAACGGTCTGCCGGCAGCAGCCAGGTATATCGATTGGAATCCCAGCTCGAGCCCGATGAGCGTTATTAAGTCGGGGATCAGCTCAAGCAATGTTGACACCCGGGTGAGATTGGTTGCCCTCGCTGAGAGTGATCCTCGTCGAGCCTGAGAATGCAATAAACGTTGGGTCAATTGCCAGGGCTATGAAGAACTTCGGCTTTGAAAAGTTGTACCTTGTCAGTCCCGTATTCGACTCATTCGACAAGGCGTATGCAGCCGCCATGCGAGCGAGAGACGTCCTTGAGAAAGCGAGAGTAGTTACGACCCTACAAGAGGCTTTTGAGGGAGCGCACATAATCGTTGGAACGACGGCCAAGCCAGGGGGGCCGTCCTCAATACTCAGGCAGACGATCCCCCTGAGGGAGTTCGTGTCCAGCCTTAGGTGGGATGCGGAGTATGCCTTAGTATTCGGCAGGGAATCCACAGGCCTCACTAATTATGAACTCTCCCTCTGCGACGTGCTCATCACTATACCTGCCTCGAAAGAGTACCCAACACTCAATCTGGCGAACGCCGTGGCTGTGGTCTTGTACGAGTTCAGGATGGCCTTCGAATCCGGGAGTATGAAAGTGAGACCTCCCAGCAGGGAAACATTGGAGATAATGCTTAAGTACGTCGACGATATCCTAGCCCGCGTAGACCTGCCCCAGCACAAGAAGAGGAGGCTCTCCCTGATGGCCCGCAGGGTCGCAGGAAGGGTATTTCCCTGCGGGGTGACTGAGGAGGAGACCCTCTACGTGCTGGGGGTTCTGCGGAGAATAAGGGACATGCTCTGTGGGGTGAGTTGATATGTCGCTTAGGCCAGCGAGGAACTATAGGGCTCTGCAGAGGCCCTATACTAGGAAGGAGTACATCAAGAGCATTCCGTACAGCAAGATTCAGAAGTTCGACCACGGGGACCCTCACCTAGACTACGACTACGAGATCAGGGTGGAGGCCACGGCGAGCTTCCAGCTCAGGAGCAACGCTCTCGAGGCGGCGAGGATGGCCGTTCTGTCTCAGCTTAGAAAGAGGATCATTGGAGGGCAGTACTTCTTCAAGATAGTGCCGTACCCTCACCATATACTCCGAAAGCACGCCATGGCTGGAGTCCACAAGGCAGAGAGGCTGCAGAAGGGAATGCGTCTGGCCTTCGGGAAGCCAGACGGCAGGGCGGCTCAGATAAGGAGGGGGCAGACGATAATGTTCCTAAGGGTCAAGGAGGGCGATCTAGAGGCTGGCAGGTATGCCATGAGTGTGGGCAAGCAGAAGCTCCCTCACATGACCAAATTGGTGGTAGAGAGGATCTCAGGTGGCCAAGAGGTGGCCGACCAAGAGGGATCTTGAGACTACCCTCTCAACCTTAGAGCCGATACCGGACCCCGTGCCGTCCCTTGAGCAGTATCAGACTCCCCCGCGGATAGCCGCAGAGATCCTCTTAGAGGCGGCGATTCGCGGCGATGTAGAGGGGAAGGTTGTAGCAGATCTTGGCTGTGGAAATGGCATACTTGGGCTCGGAGCTGCCCTGCTCGGGGCTTCGCAGGTCATCTGCCTAGACATAGATCCACTAGCAGTGGTAACTGCTTGGAGGAATGCATGGGCTCTGGGGGTTATGGAGAAAGTGAGGATATTTGTTTGTGACGCTTTGAGGTTCAGCGAGAGCGTAGACACTGTCATAATGAACCCACCCTTCGGAATCAGAGGGGGGACTCCGGACATCTCGTTCCTAGCCAAGGCCTTGAGATGCGCTAGAGTGACCTACTCCATACACAGAGAGGGAAACGTGGACTTCCTAGCAAGGGTCGCATCGAAGTACGGGGCAGACCTCACTGATGTATGGAGGTATCCTTTTTCCATAGGCAGGTTCTTCAACTTTCATAGGAAGAAGCAGGTTGAGATAGGTGTGGAGGTGCTCCGTTTCGAGAGGTCATCATAGGTAGATTGTGGTCAGATTCGTGGAGGTGTTTCAGATTGAATGACAAAGAAGGCGAACTTGTTCTCCCTGGCCAACGGCTGGGAGTAATTGAAGAGCTGCTCCCAGGAGAGGGTGTATACGTAGACGCCAATGGCAGGTTGAGGTCGGCCAGGTTGGGCTACCTGGCAAAAGAGAATGGAAGGGTTAGCGTCAAGCCCATCAGAGAGCCCCTTCTCCCGCTTAAGCCCGGAACCAAAGTTGTGGGCGTAGTGTGGGGGAGTGAGAGAGCCCTGTTCCACGTGAAGATATTTGGGGTCGTGAAGCCCAAGGTCAAGCTGGAGAGGCCGGTCTCTGGGATCATACCAAAGTCACACCCTGCCAACCTAGGAGTAAGGCCTGGAGACTTCATTCTGGCCAAGGTCTGGAGGGTGGATTCGGAGCAGGTTGTGCTAACGCTTGCTGGGCCTTCTCTAGGCGTCATATGGGCGAAGTGTCCGTCCTGCAGATCCCCGCTGAAGAGGGTAGGCTACACGCTAGTCTGCGACGCTTGCGGTAAGGTGATCCTAGATAGAAGGGTAAGTGACTTATATGGCCAGAACCCTCTGAAGGGGACGGTGTAACGCGGTGAGACACTCAGGACTCAGGAAGATCGAAAAGAGGAGCTTCGTGCTCAACGTGAGTCAGGACGCTCTCTCTGAGTTTCTCGACTACCTCGAAAGGAAGATGGAGGGCCTTGACTATAGCTACAGATTCGCGGTGCCTGGCAAGCTCTACATCACGGTGTACGGGACGAAGGATGAGATGAATAGAGCGGAGAGAATCGCAAGAAGCGCTTACAGGAACTTCTGCGCCGTCCACGCCGAAGGTCCCGTGAGGAGGTTCCCAAGGGACTGGATCGATGAGAGGAGGGGTGGAGTCTCTTACAGCCTCATAACCACGGCTCTACTTGCGGCTGGTCACAAGGTTGAGTGGGTTGGTGACGTGCTTGTGACGGACGTCGCGCCAGAGGAGTTTCAGAGCATGATGTCAGAACTCCAGGATCTGCTACTAGAGGCCAGGGGAGAGGTCAAGCAGAGGAAGGTGAGGGAGACTCTGATAGCCGCCGCATACGTCACGGGAAGGCCCTTCCTAGATATCCTCGAGGAGGCTCTTGAGGAGGGTCTAATAGAGGAGGATGAGGACGGCGTCTTCTGGTTTAGGGTCTCACCAGAGACTGTTATAGAGAGGTTCAAAGGTGGTGAGTAGCAGATGTCCAGCGGTCCTCAAGAAGAGAGGATGGAGGTGTCTGTCGAGAGGGCCGGAGACCTCGCGATCATACGGGTTAGAGGGGAGACCTACACGCTCCTAGATCCCCTCGTAAAGGCGCTTCACGAGATCGGAGTGGACTTCGCGGGATACGACATACCCCACCCTCTAAAGGAGGAGGGAGTCCTGTACGTGAGGTGCAAGGACGAGGATCCTGTGAAGAAGGTCTTTGAAGCCCTTAGGAGACTCAAAGAAGTGTATGGTGGGCTGAAAGAATCCCTCAAATCCGAGTTAGAGCGCGTCGAGAGGATGTAAGCAAACGAAGGACAAGGTAATTATAGTGACACGGGGCTACCTCGCTCGTGCCAGCAGAAGGTCCAAAAAGTGCGGTTGTTAAGATCAGTGGCCTCCTGTTAGATCTTCTACTTTTACTGGTAGCTTACGCGATCGGCGTCTACATAAGGGCCCAGAGCGCTCTGGTGAGCGGTGTCAAGCTCACCTCAGACGACCCGCTTCTCCACTACATGATTACAAAGCATCTCATTGAGACCGGCTCTATGCCGAGGTACTGGCCCCTCGGGTGGCACCCCTGGTCCTACGATCCAGCGCAGGTCCTTCCTGTCCTCCACTACTATCTGGGCGCCTTACTCTACAAGCTAGCCAGCCTAATCAAGCCAGGGGTCTCAGTCCTAGAGGTAGTTGTCTACACCCCTGCGTTCTTCGCGCCACTAGCAGCCATTCCCGTCTATCTAGCCGCTAAGCTCCTGTGGCAGGGTAGAAGGGTTCCCGCTTTCGTCGCAGCCATGTTCATGAGCGTAGGCTTCCCGTCAATTATGAGGACGATCGCCGGATTTTACAGACACGAGCAGTTCGCCCTACCGTTCCTCGCAGCTTCATTCTACTTCACTTTGGCTGCCATGAAGTCTGAAGACGATGGGAAGGCCCTTCTGTATGCTGCCCTCAGCGGAGCGTCTTTGGTCTGCGCTGCTGGCCTTTGGGCTGGCTTTAGAGCGCTTTACGACGGATACCCTCTCTTCTTGCTGGCCCTCATCGCTATGGGCAAGGCAAATACGAGGGACTTCTACGCTCTGGCCCTCCCTTCAGGTTACGTTGTGCTCTCCTCCCTCAGTCTGTACCCGCACCTAGTGAGAAGGAGGTTGTACGTAGGCGCCGAGACCACGCTGGTGTATGGAGCACTGTTGGCTGGCATTCTATACCTCTGCTGGCCTAAGGTATCTAAGCCAGCCCTCAAGAAGTTCGACAGACGGCTTGTCGCGCTGGTCGGCTTTGCAGCGGTCGTTGGCGCGATGTTCGCGTTGGGGGCATACAAGCCACTAACCGCTAGGCTCCTCAGAGTAATAGCGCCTTGGATTGAGCTTCCGAAGGGAAGCGTGGTTGAGACTGTTGCAGAGCACCGGCCTGGGGCTTTGGGAGAGGCCATGAAGGTGCTAATGTTTCCGACGCTCTTGGGACTTGGCCTGATGCTGCTTGAGAGGTGGAAAGAGAAGGATCACCTCATGCTGGCATATTTCTCCGTGCTGACGCTTTACTTCGCTTTCTCTATAGTCAGGCTACCGCCGTTGGCAGCCCCGTTCATCTCTCTCTCGGCTGCCTACCTGTCCAATAGAGCGTGGGACGCTTTTGAGTCCAAGTTTAGACAGCTTGGGTACATAGGAAGGAAGGGCAGGAAGCGCGTTAGAGTATCCTTCTCTAGAAAGATCAAGGTTCTTGCTCTCCCGTTGATCATGCTGACTCTTGTCGGCGCCCTACCAATTGCAGGGACTGCCTACAGGTCCTATCAGATGTCGCGAAGCTACAGGCTCGGATTCACGCCGGGTTGGAATGAAGCCTTGGAGTGGCTGCACGAGAACGCCTCGGGCACAGTGGCCATATGCTGGTGGGACTACGGATACTGGCTGGCTTACGGATCAAATGTAACGACACTCGCGGACGGATTGACGATAAACAGCACGCAGATTAGGCTGATAGCCAAGGGATTCATGGGAACTGAGGAAGATCTTCTTAACCTAGCTATGCAGTTTAACGCCAGTTATGTGGTTATAGACTTACTCGGGGAGCTTTACGATCCGTATAGCCGCCAATTCCTGAGCCCTCACGGCGGAAAGTGGCTAGCCATTGGGTGGATAGCCGGTGAGTTCGAGTACAGTCCATACAGAGAGCCGAGAAAGTTTGGAGAGTACGATATACCGCGGCTCTTCGAATACGTCTCAGAGGCACAGCGGTACTGGCCTACAGACTACGCGCTCCAAAAGTCCCTCTTCAAGCTCGGCTTGTACGCACTATCGTCGTTCTACAACCAGACGTCCAGCGTCACTCCGGAGTTATTTGACTTGGTGTTCATCGGAGGTAGGTCTGCTGGAGTCCCGAACGTCGCCATCTACAAGGTGAAGGGGATTGACGGGTAGTGTGCTGAGGTACTTTGAGGAGCGGGAGGAACTTGAGAGGCGCGTCTTTCTCGAACTCAGAGAGAGGTTCCTCGCAGAGGCTGGCCCGGAACACTTGAAAGAGCTAGAGCGCCTCGCATTTGCGGCCATAAAGCCGGGTTGCTTTGCGAGAGGGTTGGCCCCCGAGGTCCTAGGGAGACTTAAGGGGGCCGGATTCCGAGTCGTTGACTACAAGGTTACTAGACTCACTCCTGAGCTGATAGACGAGCTATATGCCTTCGTCAGGCAGAAGTACAAGGATTCGTGGTGGATAATGAAGAAGGTGTACACAGAATCTCCAATTGTAGCGCTCCTCCTTAAGGGCGACCCCGGGGGCTACGAGCACCTCTCAGGCAGGCTGAGGGATCTGCTAGGGCCGACCACCCCGGATGCTGGGTCGCCCGGGCACCTCAGGTACGACCTCAAGGGCGTGAACAGAGTCCTAAATCTGGTTCACGCCGCCGATGATCCCGCTGCGACGCTTAGAGAGGCCTTGGTCTTCTTCTCAATGGAAGAAGTTTTGAGGGCCTTGGTCTCGAATAGCGAGGTCGAGTTGAAAAGAGATGAGATAATGCCTGAAAAGGTCGTTGAACTGTCGAGATGGGAGATATTCAATAGAGTGAAGACGAGGGCGGCAGATGGATTAGAGGAGAATAGAGGCGAAATCGTAAGGCTTCTTGATAGAGAGGCAGAAGTAATCGAGCAAGACTTGCCAATCGATGAGGAGAGAGCAAAGTTACTGCCAATAGAAGTGGAGCTCGCCAAGTGGGCAAAGAGGGCTGAGAGCGCGCTGAAAGATAGAGTGATCGAGGAGGCCAGAGCGGAGGCTAACGTGCGGAGGAAGGGGCTAATCTACGAGAAGTTAAACTCACAGCTCGTGGCTTCGAGGATATTTCTAGCCCTCAGCGACGAGGGGGAGATGGCTCGCATGGGCGACTTTGACTTCACTCTGATGGCGGCCATATCGGAGGGCTTTGTAGAGGATGATTGGGAGGAGCTAGTCCTGCACAGCACCTGGGCCGTCATGCCCCAGATGATAAACGACTTAAGGAAGATCGGGAAACCCGTCATTACAGGAGCGTAGGATATCCCCTTATAATACCCCACTGACACAGACCTAGCTTAGGGGTGGTTCCTTGCCAAAGGACAGGTCGCCCAAAGTTGACGAAAAGGCTGAGGTCATTATGATAGTTCAAGATGTCCTCAAACAGGAGGACTACGGCAGGGGAATCGTTAGGCTAGACCCTCAGATAATGAGGGAACTCGGCATAAAGTCAGGAGACTACGTCAGGATCTACGGGTCTAGGGTCACTCACGCGAGGGCGATGTCCTCTGTTCCCATGGACATGGGAACTAGGTTCATCCGGATGGATAAGATCATCAAGGGGAACGCCGGAGTCAAAACTGGCGACAAAGTCAGGGTCAAGCCCGTTAAGACCAGAGTTGCGCACAGAGTAGTCCTTGCCCCGCAGGAGCACACGATAAGGATCAGCCCAGAGCTGGACAGGTGGGTGAAGAAGAGCCTCATCGACTTCGTGGTGACGAAGGGCGACACGGTCCTGATAACACTCTTCAGGAGGTACATACCGCTCGTCGTAGTTGGAGTCTCTCCGAGTTCCTATGGAAAGGTCACAGAAGCAACTGTGGTCGAGATAAGGGAGAGACCTGCCGAGGCTCCCGTCAGCGTCCCGACGGTAACCTACGACGACATAGGCGGCCTGAAAGAAGCAACACAGCGAATAAGAGAGATGGTGGAACTCCCGCTGAGGCACCCTGAGCTATTCAGACACTTGGGCATAGAGCCGCCGAAGGGCATCCTGCTCTACGGGCCTCCGGGCTGCGGGAAGACCCTGCTGGCCAAGGCCGTGGCCAACGAGAGCGGGGCACACTTCATCAGCATAAACGGCCCCGAGATCATGAGCAAGTACTATGGAGAGAGCGAAAAGAAGCTCAGGCAGATATTCGAGGAAGCCAAGAGAAACGCGCCAAGCATCGTGTTCATAGACGAGATCGACTCAATCGCCCCCAACAGAAACGAGGTCACGGGCGAGGTCGAGAGGAGGGTTGTTGCTCAGCTGCTCTCTCTCATGGACGGGCTCGAGAGCAGGGGAGATGTTATCGTCATTGGAGCTACGAACAGGCCTGAGGCTCTGGATCCGGCTCTGAGGAGGCCTGGCAGGTTCGACAGGGAGATCGAGATAGGAGTGCCCGACAGACAGGCGAGGCTGGAGATCCTGCAGATCCACACCAGGAACGTACCTCTGGCTGAGGATGTTGACCTAGAGAAGCTAGCAAACGTTACTCACGGGTATGTTGGCGCCGACTTGGCGGCGCTAGTGAGAGAGTCCGCCATGGCTGCCCTCAGGAGGATCCTGCCCAAGATCGACCTCGAGGAAGAGACGATACCCCTCGAGGTCCTTGAGAACCTGAAGGTGACGAATGCAGACTTCATGGAGGCGCTGAAGCTAGTTCAGCCTTCGGCTATGAGAGAGATCGCGATCGAGTTGCCGAGGGTAAAGTGGGAGGACATAGGTGATCTCGGGGACGCCAAGAAGGCGCTGAGAGAACTCGTAGAATTGCCTCTAAAGAGACCAGACGCGTTCAGTCGGCTAGGCGTAGAGCCCCCGCGTGGCATCCTGCTCTACGGGCCTCCGGGCTGCGGGAAGACCCTGCTGGCCAAGGCCGTGGCCACGGAGAGTGAGGCGAACTTCATCAGCATCAAGGGACCTGAGCTGCTCAGCAAGTGGGTGGGCGAGAGCGAGAAGGCCGTCAGGGAGGTCTTCAGGAAAGCGAGGGCCGTCGCTCCAGCGATAATATTCATCGACGAGATAGAGTCTCTCTTTCCAAGGAGGGGGGCGGGGTACGCGGACTCTGGCGTCACCGAGAGGGTTGTGAGTCAGATGCTCACCGAGCTAGACGGAATACAGCCTCTCAAGAACATCGTAGTCATTGGAGCTACGAACAGACCAGATCTCGTCGACCCAGCTCTGTTGAGACCTGGTAGGCTGGAGAAACTCATCTACGTAGGTCCTCCGAATATGGAAGGAAGGCTGTCGATACTGAAGGTCCTCACAAGGAACGTCCCTCTCGCCGAAGACGTGGACCTCATGGAGCTAGCTGCAGTGACCGACGGCTTTAGTGGAGCTGATCTCGCGGCTCTCGTTAGAGAGGCAGCCTTAGAAGCTTTGAGAGAGGACATAGAGGCGAAGAAAGTTAGCATGAAGCACTTCAGGAGCGCTCTGAAGAAGATCAAGCCAAGTCTCACGCCCGAGATCATCAAGTACTTCACAGAAGTCGGCAAGATGCTCAGAGGGTACGGAATAACAGAAGAGAGGAAGGAGGAGACCTACGTCTTCTGACAATGGAGAAACTCTTTTTTATGGGGGACCTTCCCCCCTCCCTCTAGGCGGGGTAGCTCAGCTAGGTAGAGCGCCCGGCTGTTAACCGGGCGGTCGTGGGTTCGAGTCCCACCCCCGCCGCCACTCTCCTTGCGCGTTAGGCTGAACCTACAAACGCGGGTCTCCTGCTGAGCCTCATGGGTACGTTTAGAGGCCTAAAGGGCATTCCCTCAGTCTTTGACTTGATCTCTGAGACTAGATCCTCTAGGGTGGCCGTGTACTCTGCGCCTTCGCTCCTTCGCCTTATCGACAGAGTGCCGCTGTCCTGCTCCTTCTTTCCGACCACGACTATGTATGGTACCCACCTCCTCTCCGCCTCCCTAATTCTTTTAGCCAGCGTCAACTCTCTATCGTCGACGTCAGCCCTTATCCGCAGTTCATTCAACCTCTTAGCGAGTTCTACTGCGTAGTTCACGTTCTCCGGAGAGACCGGAATCACCCTAACCTGCGTGGGAGCGAGCCAGACGGGCAGCATCGGCTTCTTGCCTCTCAGCGATGCCTTTGCAGCCGTCTCCAAGATGGCGTAAATCAGCCTCTCCACGCTCCCCATAGATGTGTGGACGATGACGCCTGGCTTCCTGTTCCCGTCCTTGTCGACATAGAAGATCCCGTATCGCTCAGAGTCTTCCACATCGAGCTGGACCGTACTGAGTTGAGCGCTCCCCTCTGAGGTGTCCACCACTTGGAACTCGTGCTTAAGAGCCCAGTAGTGCTTCATCTTGGGGAGTATCTCAATTAGGGCGGGCTTGTTGACTGCAGAGAGCATCTTGACTATGCTCGGCTTGAGCCTCTCATAGAACTCCTCCACAACTCTGAAGACGACGGCGTAGTCTACGCCCAGCTCCTTGAGCAAGCGGTGATACTCGAGGAAGAACTTCTCATACATCTCCATCCCTTGCTCAATGTCAGACACGAACGAGTGTATGTCTGGCATCGTGAAGCCCCTCAGCCGCCTAAGCCCTACGCACTCTCCCCTTCTCTCTAGACGGAATGAGGGGGAGATCTCGTAGAAGCTGAGAGGTAGGTCTCTGTATGAGATGTTCATATCCCTCATCATAGAGAAGAGGCCGAAGTCTCCCGCGAACCTGAGTATGAGGGTGGTCTTCCCGGTCGGTATCTGGTAGTTCCTCTCTCTGAACTTCGCAGCCTGACCCGCTATCGCGGGGTCGTCCAGCCTGTAGATTAGGGGGGTCTCAATCTCCATGGCGCCAAGCCTTCTGGCCACATCAAATGCCAGGTCTTCTACCAGCCTTTTGACCAGAGTGCCCTCTGGATAGAACCTGAAGTGCCCGACATCAGAAGCAGGCTCGTAATCAACTAGCTCCAGCCTTCTCATCATCTTTATGTGAGGGGGAGATTCACTAGGAATCCTCCCTATTTCCTCGGCTAGAATGAACTGCTTTAAAAGAGGGTATTTATCCAGGATCCTGCACGCCTCTATGCTTGATAAATCCAGATCATGCTCCAGCCCATTCACATCCAATATCAGGTATTTACTCGGCTTTCCTTTCTTCTCTCCCTCCTCCTTTAATCTCGATATCGAGATC
>JAVCBV010000008.1:0-4892 GCA_037917695.1 Thermoproteota archaeon
TCCCCCCTCCTCGCCTTCTCCACAAGCCTCTCTATGCAGGGAGGGAACCCGCTCACACGCCTCTTGGGTGCCCCCTTGGCCCTCCGAGACTCCAGCATCTTGGCTACGGCCGCGGCTATCTCCTCTAGCGGTGGAGGGAGTTGCCGCACCGTTGAGACTCCAAGCAGTCTGACCCTGAGGAGTTCCTGCAGCAGGCGGGCCAGCTCCCTCTTGCTAACCTTCACCCACCCGCGCCTCACATCTCTATTGGCCAGCCTCCACCTCGGTCCTCCCAGCCCCGTCGAAGCTCTGAGATATCCTGCCAAGTCAATCCACGCGAAGTCTCCGTCCAATCTTGTGTGGGCCCCCAGCTCGCCTGCAAGCCACGCGAGTGTAGATAGAGATTCCTCTCTCGCAAGATGGTAGAACCTCTTCGACTCGTGTTCAGCGACCAGCCTCAGGAGGAATCTGTCGTTCAACCTAGCGGACACGAGCCTCACTATCAGATAGGTGGCCACAGCCTCTAAAGGGGCTAGGCCCACGTCATCGAGGTAAAGGTTGCCTTCCACCGCCGAGATCAACCTCTTCAGGGCGTGCCTCCTAGATATGGACAGGAGGGGATCGTAGGCGAGATCGTCTCTAGTGAGGCCCTCTTCCTCAAGCAGCCTCGTGGCAGACGAGGTGAAGGGGTACTTCGAGATCAGAGTTGGGTCCAACTCCATGACCGCGGGCTCACATCCCTGAGACGTTGGCTAGATAGTACCTCACCCCTGCGTCCGCAAACCCTCCTATAGAGTAGTGCAGCTTGAGGGGCTTGTCCGTGGCCATCTCCAGAGTGACCTCTGCCGATATATCCGCTGGCTTGGTCATTCTCTCTAGGTAGGCCATTCCATAGACGGCCCTGGCTGGCTCCTCGGCCCATATATCCAGAACCACGGGATCCGTCTTCTCTATCGTTATTCTCGACTCCTGCCTCTCGCTCCTCGCTCCAAACTCGGCCTTCTCACCGTCTATGGCGATCTCAACTTCAGAGGCTATGCCCTTGAGTTCTTTTATCACGTCTGGAAGCCTCTTGCTGTCCATCCTTATACCAGCAGTGAAGTTGACCTTGAGACCGCGCACCTGAAACTTCTCGGGAGGCAGTAGAGCGAGCCTGTGGGTTCTCTTGAAGCCGTTCCTGATGACCACGGTGAGCGAGTCCCTAGTCAGGCGGAACTCGACCCTCTCGTCGGCCTTAACTCTCTTCATAATCTTAACAAGTTCCGTGAAGTTCACTCCGAAGAATGACTCCTTATCGACCTGAATTTCCGAGAAGAAGGACTTCGGAAGGAATACTTGAACCATCGCTATCTTGGCGGGATCCAGGGCTTGGAGCACGAAGCCCTCCTCTGGGCTCACCTTGAAGGTTGCCTCCTCTATCATGGCCTCAACGGCCTCGACAACCTTCCTGACAACCTTGCCCTCTTCGAATACCAGGATAACCTCTCCGACTGACTCGCTCATTCGTATCCCTCTCCCACTGATGTATGAGACTCGCGAGTCTCAATCTCAGCGCTCAATTTTAGGGTTTCCTTGAGGAGACTCAGGTCTATGCCTGAGACAGGAGTGACCGCATCAGATTGTATCTCTACCATCTGACCTACAGAAGCCACGATGCCGACCGCTAACACCACATCACCCGGGTTGAGTGTCTCAGCTTGATCTGTATAGATCCTCGCTCTGCCCGTCCCGTCGTCTACGATTACATAATTCTCGACTCTCTGGAGCACCACGCCAATCACGGCAGCGGGACTTCCCTCACGGAGATGGCCTATTGGGGTTATCTGCATGCTACCTCAACTCCTTCACGCCTACAGGAAGGCGGCCAGCCCAGAGTCCTCTTCCTCCTCGCCCTCCCCCTCGACTGCTGATAAAACAACTGGCTCGTCGGATACGAACTCGGAGAGATCTGAAGGCTTGAGTTCCGCGCTCTCTTGCAGGCTGAAGAGGCTCGCGGCCTCCATCTCCAAGAGCTCTACCCTCTGCAGCAGGTACCCTCCTAGCTTGTACCTCTCGAGGATCTGCTTGGTGGGCTCGAGGTACTTCACCGCAGACCTCGGGTGAATCGTCAGCGTTATGTTTCCCCCGCAGGCCGGGCACCTCCCAAGCAGCGGGGGTCTCCTGAACTTCTTGTTGCACTTTGAGCACCTGAACTTCTGGCTTGCGTACTTGCGGAGGTTACCTGCAATATCCCTCAGAAAGTGAGCAGACATTGCTCTAACTAACGCGTCCTCTGCATCTACCGCCGCTAGTCTCTCTTCCAGCGATATGTGCCTATCTAGCTTCTCAAGCATCGTGTTCAGCTTGCGGTACATGGTTGTGAGGGGGCCTCTCCAGCAGTGGCTCGTGGGGTGCGTGAACCCTATTTTGGGGTACCTCTCTCCTGACGCGTACACCGTCCCCACGGTCGGGATCACCGAGCCTTCGAGTTCTTGAGGGTGAGCGTACCTTAAGGTGGCCTCAAAGAACTCACGAGGGTACCTCCAAACAACCTCAATGTTGTAGCACTCGTCGTCTATGTAGTCTAAATCGAGCTTCGTGACTAGAATCAACGGCGCGTCCTCTCTGCCCCCGGGTTTATACGGCAGGTAGGACTTCGAGAAGTTGAGGAGGCAGTCTAGGCCGAGTATGAGTGAGTCTTCATCGCCGTCCACATTCCGCCTCTTGGCCGCGTGCAGGTATGGGTGGGCCAGGATCACATCCGCCTCAGTGAAGCCCACCACTCTGACAACGTTCGCCACGAAAGTGTGGGGTGAAATCGTGAAGAGCAGGTGACCTACCAGATCCCTCGGGTTCTCCAAGTTGTAGTAAGGTGGCAGTCCGTAGAACCTAGTCAACAGGTCGTCGATAAACTTAGAGACCCTGAACAGGTATTCGGCAGCCTTTAATGGGATAATTACGTCCTGCACCTTTAGCTCCACCAGCTGATCCTCTGAGACTAGGGGGTTGCCGAACGCGTCGGTTTCATATCCCAGCTCCCTCAGCTTCTCCACGGAGACTCCTACCTCTCTGGGCGTGAAGTGTGTGAGAGCAGCGTTTGTAACGTCGAACCTTACAGTCCCGTCCTTAAAGACGAAGAGTTCCCTTGCCGCTCGGAGTATCCCCTTCTCCAGAGGTTCCGGGCTCTTTGACCAGCTAGTCAGCCCCTGGACGCACTTAACCCCATCGAGCGGGAGACCTCCTCCCAGACGGTTAACAGCCTCGCCAGCTATCGCTCTAATGTTGAGTTCCGTCGCTCTGCAGGGCACCTGTTCGTCCCTTGGGTGATCTGGACACCTCTGCCCCTCCCTGAGCCTCCTGCCGCACCTGCCGCAGAACAGCTGTGGCTGAGTTCGAACGCCGCACTTTGGGCATAGGTAGTGCACGGTCTCCTGACCGCACTTGGGGCAACGCCTCAGGGCCACCTCAACCGCAGCCCTGCCCTGCTGCAAAGCAGTCTTCAGCGATCGAGACATCCCCTTCTGCCTTCCTATTGGGAATAGGACGTTTACTGGGGGCTTCATCTTCCTGGGCTTCGCCTTCTCTGGCCTGCCGAGCCTCATTCCAACGTAGAAAGGCGCCTTTGGCATGATCTTGAAAGGCGCCAGGTCGTTTATGGCCTTCATCACTTCGTGAAGGCCGTATTTTGACAAATCAGGAGGGTCGCTCTTGGCCAGCAGGGTTGCCTGAAGGGCCTTCGCGTCGTCTCCTGTTATTGCGATGAAGTCCTCCTTAACTCTGTGGGGGACCCCAAGCCTCTCGAGTACTCCCTTCACCTTCTCGTCGGATCGCATCAGTATGAAATTCTCCTCAATCTCAGAATTCCCCAGTGCTGTGAGGAGGGTTCTCAGATCGTCTACGGTTATGTCATGCCAGAAGTAGGTCCACCTCGGGTGCAGAGGAACCCCAAGAGCCAGACTCAGCTGAGCCGCCGTGTCGAAGTCTACCCTGGCAAACGGGTCCTCTTCGATGTGAGGAGGCAGCTGATAGCCCTTCCTGCGGGCCTCCTCAACGACCCACGCGTACCACCACTCCTCGACCCAAGAAGAGGGAACGAGCTTGTGATTGTTCTCCAAGAACTCTCCAAACCCAATTAAGATGTCACCCAGGAATAGAACTCTCTCGACCTGATCTCTAATCGCACGCGCGGTTTCCACGTCCTCAACTCTGATCACGGAGCCATCCTTCAGCCTCACTATGGGCCCTTCGATCGAGTCGACAGGCATAACCACAGCGCTCTTTCCGGGCCTCTCAATCCTCACCTGAGTGCCCACCGCCAAGAACTCATCCAGCATAACCATCGTGGCTGGGTGAACCCCCACCGAAGCCAATCCGGTGTTCCTAGCGTGTCCGTACCTCAGCCTGAAGCCTCCAACGGCGGAGGGGTGCGACAGCACAGGCCTCCCGACCACGGAATCTCTGAGGTACTTGTAGGACGGTTCTACGTAGGGGCAGCCGGGGATGGCTTCCCCAGGGTTAGCCTCCTCCTCAGCCTGCCCTCCGAGCCAGGTCCACCCGCTGTCGTCGAAGTCTACAACCTCTTTCAGCTTTGGAATTATTTTTGCGAGCTTCTTCCGCTTCTGTAGCAGGCAGTCATTCAGCACTAAGACGGCGCCACCCCTAACACGGTTGGTCTCGACCGTAGGCAGGTCCCGGTTGGTCGAAACCTCAACTTGCTCAGTTGGTGGACCCGTCACCTCGACCACGAGGTGTCTAGCGACAAACTTCACCTCCTCTGAGGTTGAGTTGTACTGCAGGTGAACGGCCCTCTTGTAGAGCTCCACCTCCTCGGCGTACCTCTCCACCTCAGCATCTGTCGGCTTGTACGCATCTAGCCCCAGCTTCTGTCTCACGAAATCTGCCAGGACCACGCTCAATGCTCCCTCAGTTCCTCC
>JAVCBV010000114.1:0-4890 GCA_037917695.1 Thermoproteota archaeon
CCTTAAATCGCTCATCAGCGTAGAAGCTGACTGCCTTATAGTTAGCAGAGTGGACAGAGAGACTACGCCAGCCAGCGTCCACAGGGCCTTCTTAGGGATGCCGACAGTCTTGCTGAGAAGCTCGCCTAGGGAGCCTTCTGAGCCCACTTCAATCTTGCTCAGGTCCACGAACGGCCTGACGAGCTCGACGTACTCCTTCGGCAGGGCTCTAGACTCGCTAGGGGTTTTGCGAGGTCTCGGCTTCAGCTCGGCCGTGAGTCGCCGGGGGAGTTCGACTGTGAACTCCGCCTCTGAAGTCACGAGAACCTCGATGGGCTTCTCTGAGGTCTTCCCGCCCACAACCGGGTAGATGAGGTATAGGCCTGGCTGGACGGTAAATGAGACCCTCCCTCGCTCGTCGGTGATACCCTCGGCGATGAGACGGCCAAGAGGATCAACGAGCCTAACCATCACGCTCGCTGCGCGGGTCTGGTTTGCGGAGTGCACCAGCGTTAGCCGGAGCGTGTGGTTCGACAGAAGTGCCTCCCTCAAGTCCTCTGGGCCATACCCCTCAGCCATGACAACCCTCACAAAAGAGACCCGTGAGTAGGACAGTCCCCTGAGCCACTGGCCAACCCACAGCTGGGTCAAAAGCTCGTCTTCGAGCGGGGTTCTCGACTCAAATATCCCAACCACCCTCAGCGCAACCGAGCGATCAGACAACGCGCTAACCAGTAGGATTTCATCTCCAACTGAGATCCCAGCCCTCTCGGCCAGCCTACGCCCAACGAGGGCGGAGTACGGCCTGTCTTCAGAGAGGTATTCGCCCTCAGAGACTTCAATCCGAGTCGTGGCCAAGAACTCCCTGGGGAGGACCCCTCTAGCCATAATGGGCTCTCTTCCGTCTAACAGGCATACGGCGGCCGCCTCAGGGCTCACGGCTTCCACTCCGGGCATCGCCTTCAGTATCTCAGCCAAGTAGAGCGGGACTGTCCCTGTGGCCACGGTCTTAGCCCCACTCCACCCGATGGTGATGACGCCCTCGTCGCTGCCCGTGTATACTAGCTCGGAAGAGTAGACGCCCTCGATCAGCGCCGCCGTGGCTGAAAACAGAGCTGTGGCTGCCAGCATCGTCACAAAGAATCCAAGGCAGGCTCTGAGGGGCCAGACTCTCATGCTGAGCAAATTACATCACCAGCTCTCCCACGGGCCTGCGGGAAGCTTTCAGAGTCGGCAATAGACCTCCAAGGAGTGAGGCAACCTGCGAAGATGCGAGCAGCATGACGATCTGCTGAATGCTCAATGAGGGAGCCTGATCCAAACCCACTCCCGTGACCGCCGAGACCAGAGTGGAGAGTATCTGAGAGGCGACCAAGCCCAGAGAGACCCCGAAGGCCCACCCTATTGCGGCGACGATAGAGCACCACCCCAGCAGGCTTGCTATCATCTGCCTCCTATTGACCCCCATGGCCCTCAGAACTCCCAGCTCCATTCGCTTGTCTGTGGAGAGCTTCACCGACAGCGAGTACATGGCAGATGCCATGACTACGTGGGCTAGCGTCACCCACGCCGTCATTGCAATCTCCACCTGCTCGAACAGGCACTCCACAGCGTGCGTCAGATTCGCCTGAGCGACCACGCTGAACTGAGGTAGGTAGGGAGCCGCCTCAGAATACCTCTCCGACTCGCGCTCCGTCGTGTGGAGCAGAACGAATGATGCCAAGCCACGGCTGTCGGGGTCAAGCTCCCACGTCACCTCTATTGGGGCCAAGACCTCCCAATCCTCAGGCCCCCCGAGTTGAGCGACTGCCACCACAACCGCCTTGAGGCTCCGATTCCCCACACGCAGGACTGCCACCTGACCCCTCGTGAAGTTGGCCTTCTGCGCTAGAAGGTAGCCCACGGCAACCGCATCCGATCTATTGAACTCCCTCCTGAGGCTCGGATTGAGCCCCGGATACGTTCTCGGGTCCAGCCCCCTCACCCTTGTCTCTATCGAGAGACCACCAGCCTCGAACACGCAGGGGAGTTCTAGTACGGGTGACACTGAGAGCCCCTCTACGCGTCGAAGCGGGTCGAGACGCGCAAGTTCGACGAGATCTCCACCTTTCGGAAGTATGAGCAGGCTCCCCACCCTCTGAAGAGGGCGAACAGTCCTCCTAACCTCGGCTCGATAGCCGTTCACTATGGCCAGGCCAGAGGCTATCACGGCTATGAGAATTGCTACCGTGAGAGCCGCCCGGAAGGTTCTCTCGGGATCTCTCACCATGACCGAGAGGGCTGCCCACAACGACAAGACTCACCAGGGAGATGATAAGAACTCAGCGGTACTAGTAACGGCACAAGAGCTACGGGACAGGGGCTCATCGCAGGGTCAAAGGTTATCATATTGATACCCTCAGCGGCTTGCGTGGTAAATGACGCGGGCGGCTAGGGCGGTCTTGTCAGTCTGGCTAACGGCTCTGATGCTCACTCCCACAGTGCTCGCTGCTCAGCCAGTTGAGCTGGGTGATTTTGACGAGAGCATCATGCAGAGCCTCATAAGGACTGGTAACTGGCTGTTATTCCATCAGAATCCTGACGGTACCTTCTCCGTCTCCATGGACCACGTGAGCCCGGGCTATCAGGACGCCCTGCTGCTGGGGTGCGCTGCGATAATACTCCTGGACACCTACAGGCTCACAAAAGAGCCGGCGTACCTGGAGGCGGCGGAGCGGACTCTGGACCTCCTCGTTGAGTGGCAGCAGGGGGACGGCAGCTGGGGAGCGAGGACTCGCTACACCGTCGGCGGTGTGTACTATCCACTAGCGGCCTTCGCCAAGCACGAGATCTACACCAAGAGCGGGAGGTACGTCGAGCCCTTGCGCCTGGCAGCTCAGAAGTTGATCTCGTCGGTCGGCGAGTGGCAGCCTAAGACCCAGTATGTCTTCGAGGTGGGCGAGTACACCTATGTGCTCCTCCTGGCCTGGCGAGCAACCGGGGAAGAGGACTACAGAGTCGTGGCCGAGAGGTGGATCCACTTCCTGTCGAGCAGGGCGGCCTTTGACCACAGCCAGGGGGCTTGGAACACCTTTATCAGCGGCATAGGCCCTCAGGGCATGTGGGACGCCGCGCTCCCAGCCCTTCCTCTGTTGGTGATTGAGGATGAAGCTCTGTTCCCTCTCGCAAACAAGTCTGCCCGCTGGGCGTTGAAAAAGCTCTCAGCGGGCGAGCCAGGGGCATTCGTGGCTGCAACGGAGGTTCCCCCGCACAGGAGGGCTCTTGTGGACGCGGTGTACACGGATACTGCCAACGCATACTCACACTTCTCGGGTGAGTTCCTGCTGCTCGCTACAATCTTGGGCCTCGAGGAAGAGGCCGAGAGCACCGCGACTTGGCTGATGTCGATGCAGGCTCCAAGCGGCGGATTCTACTTCAGGAAACACTCAGACGGCTCAATCGACGATAGAGTATTCCTGTGGGACTCGTTCTGGGCGTTCTTCGGGCTATACGAGTACCTCATGAGGAGGCTGGAGGAAGTCGCGCGGCTGAAGCTGTCTGCTGTGGAGGAGGAGATCTCCCTGGTAGCCTCGCAGGGAGCAGACACCTCTGTGGCAAGAGAACTGCTAGACGAAGCGATGACCGCTCTAGGCGAGGAGGATTACGTTGAAGTCTTGAGGCTCACCGACTCCATCAATAGGTCTCTCTCTGAGTCCCTTGATGCGTTCATAGAGCTTGGGGCCGCCGAGAGCATCTTGAGGAAGGCAGAGAGGGGAGGCGTAAATGTTACGGACCTGCAGTCCTCGCTAAGTATCGCCAAGGGGGCCTACATTGCCGGGAACTACACTCAAGCCCTGGAACTCGCCAGAGCAGTCTTTACAGCCGCCAACCTTTCCTTGAGCGAGTTGAGGAGGCAGGCGGAGAGCGCGGTCCTGGAGGCCAAGGCTGCTGTGGAGCAGGCGGCCAGCCTTGGGATCGACGTGAGCAGCGCTCAGTCCTACCTCGCGATGGCTGAGGATGCGCTCTCCGTGGAACTCTTCTCTGAGGCTATCCACATGGCTGCCGTCGCTAGAGATCTAGCCCTCGCGTCTATGGCATCTGCTCCCCCGCCAACTCAGGCTGGCGGGCTGGGCCTCGGCGCGCTCGCGATCCCTTTGGCAATAGCGGTCGGAGCTGCCGCAGTCGCGATCTCCCTTGCCCTGTTGAGGAGAAAGCCAACTCCAAGGGAGGTCAAGCCCCTAGAAGATATTCTCGACAAGTACGTGATCCTCGTTGAGGAGGAGGGTTAGCAGACATCCGGCGGAGGAGGATGGAGTAAGGGCCTGCGCGCTACCGCTTCGCCTCACCTGAGCAGAACGCCTGTCTGATGGATCTGAGGATGCCTGAGAATAGCTTAACTGCGAGGAGGAAGTCCTCACCATCGATGGGCTCGGGGCTATACAGCGCTAGCTCTAGAAGATCCACGAGAGATCCCTCACCCTCCTGACCAGGCTGCACTCCCATTTTGCGGTGGAGCTTATCAAAGAACTCCCTATAGCTCTCAGATGCAGACTTCTGAACGCCCAAAAGGCTCCCCGACAACTTAGAGAGCGTGTCTCCCAAGAACACTATTCCCTCCCTGTACTCTTCACCGCGGTAAAACCGTACGACGGCTGATGGAAGGCCCAGCAGGACGTTAACGGCCTCTCCTAGATCTCGCAGCGAGTAACGCAGGTTCTGGTCAACCCCCAAGGTTTCCACCCACCGCGTACATTAGAGTTGCATCTCGTGCCCGCTTACATGCCAGGGGGCTTCGAGCGCCTGAGCGTCGATTAAAAATAATCCTCTGGCATTTGAGATGAGAAGCAGACAACGACGCGCTCCCCCTTATAGAGATGCAAGTGTTTGGGCCTCGGGAGGAATGGGGATGTCAGAGAGAGACCTCATCGACGT
>JAVCBV010000140.1:0-4864 GCA_037917695.1 Thermoproteota archaeon
ACCCTCTCCTGAATCGCTTACGGTGAATGAGGCGCACCTGGTGATCTTCTGGTATCCTCCGCCGTTTGGAGCGTCCCCGTCAAACACCAAGGAGACGCAGGAAGTCCACGTCCCTGCCTTGTCTGCCGTGATCGTCCAAGACTTGGTGTAGCTGATCGGCATGTCTCCGGAGGTCCACTGCGGAGATATGTCATAGTACCTCTCGTTTCCATCGGGATCGATCGTCGTGAAGACTGCGTACACAGTCCCTGTCTGCACTCCACTCACGCTGATAGAGGCAGATGTTATGAACGAGTCCCCCAGGTCGCCAGCGCTTGGGGATACGGACACTGAGATGGAGTATATGGGGGCAGCCACAGAGAGTCTTAGCTGGACGAGGAGCAGGGTAGCAACTAGCAAGGCAGCTAGGCGCCTCATCGCGGCTCCGAGTCCATGGTCTCCTCTCGTTTTTGCAGGCGACTGATGGAGAAACTAACTCTGCTCTGAGACCGTCAGCTCGAAGGTCACGGTCCCTCCTCTCGAGTGAGGAGGTCCTGGATCTGGGCACCTGAGCCTTGGGGGCTGCCCAAGGCCAATGTCCTCTGGGTCATGCCCGTGGCCTAGGGCCCAGATCAGGCTGAGCATCCCGCTGAGTGCGTGAAGGCAAACCTCCCCGCCCAAGCTGTCGAGCCTGAATCCCTGCCTAACGACGAAGCGATCTCCAACCCTGTGAACAGGGCAGTTGCCGCTGACCTCCACAACCTTCACACACACGTCTGGCATCAGGTCAGCCTCCTCCAGATTCTCCATCTACCTCGGGAGTGAATAAAGAGGACGGCTCCGAGAAGAAGCTTGGCGACGGCTTCGATCACCTGCGGGTTGTTGTCGTGGAACTCTCTTACGTCCCACGACCTGGATAGCCGCCTCACGGCGTCAATCTTGAAGTCGACCTCGGGCCTTCTGTCCCCGTTCCTCCTCATGTGGAGTTCATCGAACGGAACGCCGACCTCCTCCAGCTGACGAATCGTCGCGCTTCTTAACCTCTCCGGCCTACCCGTGATGAGTATTATCGCAAGTCCGGCCCTCTTCTTGCTCTTCACAAGCTCAACGACGCTCGCATACGGGGAATCTAATGCGAGGAGTTCCTCGCTTAAGAAAGCCCTCCAGAATGACTCCCTGCGTGAACCGCGCAGTCTTGAGGGATCGGAACCAGGTGCTCCGGCCCTCTCGAGAGCCTCACGGAGTCTGCGGCTGGCGTCAAAGAGCGTGTCGTCGATGTCGAATACGGCTGCAGGCCTCCTCATTGCTCTACGGTGAAGGCGACCTAGAGCTTATTACGTGAGGGCTGAGTTCCACTCGAAACACCGTGGACGTGGGAGGGTCAGCCTCCCCACTTCGGTCTCACATGGCTTCTCGCGTACTCGATGAACTCCTCGGCTGTCGCAAACCGCTTGTTGCAGAAAGCAGTGTAGAAGGGGCTCGGTCTACCCTCGCCTCCCCAGATTAGGTACACATCCTTGCCCAGAACTCTGTGGCCGTACATCATTTCGCAGGCCACCCCTGGGGAGGGGATGCCGAGAGGATTGTACACTATCACCATGTTCGCAGCTTCGATCATTGAGAAGTCCCTCTTGACTATCTGACCCTCTATTAGCGGGTCGACGGACGCAAGCTCCTGGTAGGTGTACCTGTAGACCAGTTCCTCTCCCTCGTAGCTCACCTTGACCTCGAGCTCCTCGTCAGGGTCTGGCTCCCTGCCCTGCTTCCTGACCTTGTTCTCGTAGTCCTCCAACACAGAGAGTAGAACTCCCTCCATCATCGTCGCCGGGTCGAATATGACTATCCCGAGTTCGTTAAGCTCATCCACGAAGCGGTTCTTCTTCTCTTCAAACTCCCTGAAGACGTCAGGAGGCACGTGAGTCATCGGAAAGCTCAGGTAAGCCTTGGGCTTCTGAGGATTAACCACGATATCCGCGAACACCCTGGGAGGGTGCGCCCTCGCGATCACGTAGAACTCGGCCTTCATCCATCTAGCCAGCTCCTCGACCATAGCGGTCTCCTGCTCCCTCCATGAGGCTATGTCCCTGAGCGTGAACCTTTGAGTCCGCCACTCTGGATCTGAGGCCAGCCGCTCCTTCACGGGCATCACATCGTCGACCACCACGATGAAAGCGTCCGGTCTCAGCGTCATGACATCGTCGAGGTCAAGGCCGGTGATGAGCGTGCCCCCCCAGAAGAAGGTTGCCGGAGACCTGATCATGTAGAACCCTGGCTCGCTCTCTATCTCCCTCCGGAGTTGGGCCACGGCCTCCTTCCTTATGGTGATCAGCCTCTCTCGCAGTAGGTTTAGGACGTTCTCTTCCGTGATCTCAAGCCCATACCTCTCGAGAGCCACCTTAGCCATTCGGTCAAAGAGCCTAGCGATGTGCACGTCGTATCCCCACTCTCTAGCCAGCTGGGCCGCCTCTAGCATTCTCTCGTACGTCCCGCTCCCGGCCGGTCCTGAGAATATTACGACCCTGCTCTCTCTTGACACGGGCCGCCCTGCTGGAGGTTGAAAATGAACCTATCGGACTGGAAGGTGACCCCGTCTCCCTTATCATGGTCCCACGTACCAACAAGACGCGTGGGCATCATACTACTCGTTCGAAGAGGAGAACCCGATAGCGAGGAGGCAGTCAGGCTCGCCAAATCCTTAGGAGTTGAGGTGAGGATAGTCTACGCGGATGATCCCAGGGTGGCTCCGTTCTTGGTTCAATCAGTCGGCACCGCCGTGACTCCAGCTTTGGTTACTGAGAGAACCGTTCTCCCTGGATTAGAGTTGGTTAGAGGATTCCTCATGCATGCGTCAAGGTGCTGAAGGTCTAATAGACGAACTCCAGCTCCACACCCCACTTGCTGGCTTCAGCTGAGAGAGTCCCCTTGATCTCTTCAAACCAGTAATCGCGCTTCCTCAGTTCTGAGTAGAGCTTTAGAGCTCGTGGGATACCGGATAGGGCTCTCTCGATCATCGACCATACGCCAGGCCGGAACCTGAGCCTATCCACAAGCACCCTATCTGGCTTGATCTCCGAGATCGTTCTGAAGAGTTCCCGCGCCTGAGCATCCGTGACTCCAGGTAGTATCGGTGATATGAAGGCGAACGTCCTCACGCCCTCCTTGACGAGCTTATGGAGCGCCTTCAGCCTTACCTGTGGGCTCGGCGTCTTGGGCTCCAAGGCGTAAAGGATCGGCCCACCCAGCCCGCTGACCGAGAACCCAACCTCTACGTCGCCAGCCTTCAGTAAGTCGAGGTCTCTCAGTACTAGTGGGGACTTTGTGAGCACCGAGACGGGAAAGTCCCCACGCTTGATCAGCACCTCTAGGCACCTCCTAGTCAACTTGAAGGATGACTCGATCGGCTGATACGGATCTGTTGAAGAGCTTATCTCGACCAATCCCGGCCTAGCCCTGTCCAGCTCCCTGGAGAGAACCTGGGGGGCATTAACCTTTGGGAACACATATTCCCCCCAGGCCAGACTAGGGAACCTCCTCCCAGTCATCCAAGCAGAGAAGCAGTACCTGCACCCGTGCCCGCAGCCGTAGTATGGATTCACCGTATAGTCGATCCCCTCAATCCTGCTCTTTGTGAGCACGGACTTTGCGGTGACTGGCTTTATCAGCAATCGATTCATGGACTGCGCCAACGAGTATTTACCTTTAGCGCCTTCTGGCGTCTTGGTGATTCGATCGCCACCGTTGCACCGTTAAATATGAGCGAGGGCTGGCCTGAGTGATGCGAGTCGCTGCCTTTGCCTTGCTCATCGTCCTGTTGCTCCAAGTCGCCGCTCTCTACGGCATTCCCAGGGTAGGTCAGAAGGTCAGGTTCACACTGGTCACGAAGGACGGACAGGTGGTCTCGTCAGATAACATCCCTTGGGAAGCATTGGTTCTGGTGTTCTTCCAGTACAACTGCCCTCACTGCAGAATCGACATGCCGAAGATGGTAGACGCGTTGAAGGCCTGCAGAACGCCGCTAGACTACAAGGTAATCGCCGTGGGGGTTAGCAGGAACTTGACCGCTGATTACGAGTTCTTCTTGACTCTCCCTGAGAATGACTGGCTTTACGCAGACGGGTCTACCGAGTTGGCGCAAGCCTTCGAGCTGAGAGCCACCCCTACATGGATAGTCCTCGACTCCTCTGCCACAGTAGTTCTGGCTGAGGAGGGAACCCCGGAGAAGGATGAGCTGTGCTCAGTACTAGGAGGAGTCCTTGGGGGTTCGGGCAGGTTCCCATACCTGCTGGTCGGCACCTCCGTCGACGAAGAGGCGGCTGCGGCCTTCTCTGACAAGGCTGGCGGGACTGTCGTCAGGAGCCTCCCCGAGCAGGCATCCTATCTAGTGGTAGGAGGCCCATTTGCCCACGCCGGAAAGGGTGTGGTGAATCCAGCGAAGGAGGCAGCCTCCAAGGCCGGAGTGTACTTCACGCGGACCGCTTTTGGTATAATGATGGAGGTTAGGCCTGCAGGCTTGACTTTCACCGTGACCGGAGTCGACTGGTCTAAGAGGGACTACGCCGTCGTGTTCGCAGTGATGAAAGGCCTTAGGATAGTGGCGGGAGCAATGGGGTGCACTAGGTACGGCACGAGGGCCGCTCTGCTCTGGCTCGAGACCCATCTGGACGACTTGAGGCCTAGAGAGGGTTACGTCCTCTACTGGGAAGACCTGAATTCAGACGGGGAAGTCCAGGCTGCCGAGATAAGCGTGGTACAGAAGTTCTATGCTCCCTGAGGGACTCTCACCCCACTAACAGCTCATTTAGAGACCTCAAGACGTAGTTAGGCTTTACCTGCGATGCCTCAACTTCTTCCAACGTAGCTACGCCGGTTAGAACCAGTGCAGAAT
>JAVCBV010000056.1:0-4852 GCA_037917695.1 Thermoproteota archaeon
ACGGGTTGTAGCTACAGAACTCACGAGAGAAGCGCTGGAAAGCGGAGAGCGACGTCTACTCGTGATCTCAAGCGTGAATAGGCTTGAGGCGCTGGCAGAGGTCGCCTCGATATACTCTAAGCTAGTGGGGACGGGCGTTGAGGCTCTCTATTCAAACGTAGCCGACGGAAGGGAGGTATTGGGCGAATCTAAGCTCGCTAGAACCCTGCCAGCTCAAGTCAAGTTGACTGCCATAGATTTCGATAAGAGTGAGGAGGCGCTGGGCGGCACGTGGGATCTGCTCCTAACGGACTTCAGCGTCCAAATGAGAGCAAACGACATCGGAAGACTCGTTGAGACGGTGAGGGGAGGGGGCCTCGTCGTCATGGCCATCCCTCCTATAGACGAGTGGATGCAGTCCCTAACGGACTTTCAGAGAAAGCTCGCCTCTCCCCCGTATAGGGAGTCAGACGTTAAGCACAGGTTCAAGGAGAGGTTCTTGGAGACCGTTAGGAGGGCCGAGGGCGCTAGGTTCGTGGATCTGCTCAGTGGGGAGTCAATAGGCGCTCCCCGCATTGTGCCCAAGAGAAAACTACCTAAACTTGACGTTGAGGGCCCCGTTCGGGGCTTGGCTGTCACCGAGGAGCAGGTGAAAGTCGTAGAAGCCATAGACAGGCTCTCCAAGGTATCGGGCAAGTCTGCGCTTGTCGTGATAGCCAACAGGGGCAGAGGGAAGTCGGCGGCCTTAGGCCTTGGGATATCTCTTCTGATGGCCAAGAGGGGCGTTAAGGGGATCGCTGTCACAGCACCGTCGCTCGAGGGTGTGCAGACCCTCTTTGAGTTCGTGGAGAGGGGGCTCGACGCTCAGGGAGTCAAGTGCAGGAAGGTGTTGAAAGATGGGAAGGTCATTGCAGTGACTTCTCGAGGGAGGTCTGCCTTCTTCCTAGCCCCGATGAGCCTCGCGGATTCTAAGGTCAGGGTGAAGGTCATTGACGAGGCAGCGGGCGTCCCCACACACTTGCTATTTAGAGTACTCGCCAGCAGCAGGCTCGCAATATTCTCCAGCACTATACACGGCTACGAGGGCGCCGGTAGAGGGTTCTCCCAGCGATTCTTGGCGGCGCTGGAGGAGACCAAAGGGATCATCGTAGAGAAGGTGGAGATGGAAACGCCCATCAGGTACCCACCAGGAGACCCTGTGGAGAGGTGGCTCTACGACTTCCTACTCCTAGACGCGGAGCCTGGTGATCCTCCTGAGATCAAAGAGCTAGGAGAGGCTGAGTACGTCGAAGTAGACGTCGGCAATGCTAGCGAAGAGTTCCTGCGAAAGTTCTACGGAATATACGTCCTGGCGCACTACAGGAACAGGCCGAATGACTTAGCCACTCTGCTAGACGCTCCTCACCACAGCGCCAGAGCGTTGATCGTCGCTGGGGAGCCGGTCGTGTCGATACAGCTCTGTGAGGAGGGGCGACTCAGAAAGAGGCACATCGAGGGGATACTCAAAAAGGAGGAGAGCCCTCCCGGTCACATGATTCCCGCCAGGCTGCTGGCGCACTACGGGCACAAGGGGTTCCCTAAGCTCTGGGGCTGGAGAATCGTGAGGATAGCTACGCACCCAGCGCTGCAGAGACGCGGCCTCGGCTCACTTGCGCTCCAGAGCATTATAGAAGAGGCCAAGGAGAGGGGAATGGACTGGGTTGGAGCTGGCTTCGGGGTGAGCGAGGAACTCCTCAGGTTCTGGGTGAGAGCTGGATTCATCGCAGTTCACATAAGCCCAGAGCGGAACCCCGTCTCTGGAGAGTACAGCGTCTTCGTCGTCAAGCCGCTTAGCGACGCGGCGGAGAACGTCGTTAGAGAGATTGTAGGCGAGTTCAAGAAGAGACTGATAGACTCGCTCCACGACGTGTACTTCGACCTGTCTCCACGCGTGGCGAGGCTCCTCCTGAAGTCTCAGTGGGGATCCGCCAGGCCGAAGCTGAGGTATAGCCAGAAGCTGAGGCTCAAGGGATACTTGGAGGGCTATAACACATATGAGATGGCCTCAGACACCATATGGGAAATTGCCAGAACCTACTTCCTCTCGCCGCCTACTGATAGCCCACTGTCGGTAGACGAGGAAGCCGCGCTCCTTGCGAAGGCCCTTCAGGGAAGGGGATGGGGCATGCTGGCGGGACTGCTGAAGGTTAAGAAAGTCTCAGAGGTTCTCGACATGATGAGGGACGTCGTCAGGAAGTTGGTGGTGTTGTATGGGGAGGAAGAAGTCACTCAAGTTTGACAAGAAGTACGTCAAGCAGATCTTAGAGGGCGAGAAGGTCACAACTCTCAGGAGGACCACTAGGCTAAAGCCAGGCGATGTAGTTGATCTCGTGGCGGGAGGCGAGATCTTCGGCGAGGCCATGGTTACCGACGTCAAGAGAGTGAGGCTCTCGACCTTGACGGATGAGGAAGCTAGGAGAGACGGCTTCGAGTCCAAAGACAGGCTCATCAAGGAGCTTAGGAGGATCTACGGGAAGAAGATCGAGAAAGAAGACCGGCTCTGGATGATAGAATTCAGGTTGCTGAGCGGAGAATCTGGGGAGGAAGAGTGATCCTGGGGGCCTCAGATGGATCCAGGCACCCCACCGATGTCGGCGGGCCTAGCAAACACTCCTCATCGCGTTAGGCAGATAAGGAGGCGGCTCGGCAAAATTAATCCTTCTCCTTGCAGCAGGTGGCTCAGAATCCCAGATTTTATTAAATCCCGGCGTTAGTAGTTCTAATGGCTCATGAGGACGTTAGAGAAAAGCTAGAGAAATTAGAAAAGGCCTTTAGAGAGGGAAGAATCTCAGAGGAGACTTACAAGGAGCTAAAGACCTGATAGCCCACGCTTACGCTTGTCACAGGGCAGGAGACGTGTGGATAGCCACCTCCTTGACTATGGGCCGAGAAAGATGAGCGAACTCCCTTATGCCTACTGGTCGGTGACTCCCATCCTAGTCTAGCTAGTTTCTGTCAGGAGGATTGAGCACCAACACGAGGTGTCCCTTAGGCTAATTCCCAGTTCATGAGGGGGCACAACGGTTCTGTAGGTGCTGATCTGCTGGCTTTACTGATCCAAACAACTTATTCGTTTTTGTTGGGGGTATGCCTACTCTGCTCAGATCGATGTACCCTCTAGACGAGCGTATATCGTAAGATGTCGTGTTTTCAGAAGCCATCTCTCCAAAACGACATGAGATCTGCCGGTTTAAGCCATTCTACCCGCGTAGAAGGGTACTCGCTCCAATGTGTCAATCTTTTTAATAAAAAGTCTGTCCGTTTCCGCGCGGGCGCGGCCCGCAAGGTGTCCGCGTATGGGAGACTCTATTCCGTCTGCTGAGGAGATGTACCTAATTACAGGGGGAGCTGCGCCTTCGGAGATGAACCCCTGGCTCAACTTCCTGAAGCTGCTGGAGAGATCCGCCAAGACCATGAATCTAGAGCCGGGTTACTACAGGATCCTCGCCACCCCCAAGAGGGTCTTGGAGGTCCAGCTTCCTGTGAAGATGGACGACGGCAGGATCGAGGTCTTCGTCGGGTGGAGAGTACAGCACAACGACGCTAGAGGGCCTTGCAAGGGTGGAATAAGGTACCACCCGGCCGTCAACGAGGATGAGGTGAAGGCTCTCGCCGCTTGGATGTCCATCAAGACTGCGGTTGTCGACATCCCCTACGGTGGCGCAAAGGGAGGCATCAGAGTCGATCCGCACAAGCTGAGCATAAACGAGCTTGAGAGGCTTACGAGGAGGTACGCCTGGGCCATAGCCCCCATAATCGGCGTCGACATCGACATACCCGCCCCTGACGTCTACACAGGCCCCAGGGAAATGGCCTGGATCTACGACACCTACAGCCAGATAAAGGGCTATCCGGAGCCCGGCGTCATAACAGGCAAGCCCCTCGAGGTCGGAGGCAGCGAGGGCAGGAGCGAGGCCACAGCCAGGGGTCTGCAGTACACGGTCGAGGAGGCGGTCAAGGCCCTCAACATCGACCCCAAGGGAGCAACCTGCGCCGTGCAGGGCTACGGAAACGCTGGATACTTCTCAGCCAAGTTTATGCACGAGCTGGGCATGAAGGTCGTCGCCGTGAGCGACAGCAAGGGCGCCATCTACGACCCGGACGGCCTCGACCCCGACGCGGTGCTCAGGCACAAGAGGGAGACCAACAGCGTGAAGGACTTCCCGGGAGCCACCAACCTCGACCCCGATCCGAAGGCGGCCAACGCGAAGCTGCTCGAACTTGACGTCGACGTGCTCATCCCCGCCGCCATAGAGAACGTGATAACCAAGGAGAACGCCGACAGGATAAAGGCCAAGCTCATCGCTGAGGCTGCCAACGGGCCCACCACGCCCGAGGCCGACCTGATCCTCCACGAGAAGGGCATACTGGTGATACCTGACGTGCTGGCCAACGCGGGAGGCGTCACCGTCAGCTACTTCGAGTGGGTGCAGGCCAGGACCAGGGAATGGTTGGACATCGAGACCGTCAGGCAGAAGCTCAGGGCTAGGATGACCAAGTCCTTTAGGGACGTCTACAACCTCCGCAACGAGAAGAACATCGACATGAGGACTGCCGCCTACTGGCTCGCCATCGACCGCATCGTGGTCGCGATGAGGGCTCGCGGGATCTGGCCGTGAACCCTCCCCGACCTCTTTTTACTCAACTTTTTGTCGTGTCGCCGCAGCAGCTCCTTGATGGATCCTAGGGAGGATTTGGCTCGCTTTGCTAGGCTCCTCTATGCAAGAGGGCTCATTACAGCCGCAGGAGGTAACCTGAGCGTCCGGGTGTCAGAGGACCTGTTCTGGATAACCCCCTCCGGTCCTCACAAGGGGGCCCTCAGTCCCTCTGACAT
>JAVCBV010000060.1:0-15628 GCA_037917695.1 Thermoproteota archaeon
TACACGCTCAAAAAGTCTGAAAACCCAAACGTCATTGGCGCTATCAGTCCGTAGCAGGTAAGGAGACCTGGCCATCCCGTACTTGCGAAGTGAGTGGATAGCTCCCTAGACAACATCAGCCCGACCACTCCCGCAGTGGCGAAGGAGAGCAAGTACAGTAGAGCGCCCGCGCTAGCACCTGCCAGAATCCCTAGGAAGACTTGGCTAAGCTTCGGCGCAGGGCACTGAGGAGCAGATTCTGGTGAGATAAAGGAGGTGCTTGCTATCAATCCTGCAGTCACGGCGTACGCCACGGTGGTGACTAATAATCGCTGATTTGGATTCACGCTCTCCCCTCCTCTATTGAATCAAGTCCCGAAACGAGTAGTGCGAATCTCCACGCAGAGAGGTCGGCAGGAGGGATCTGAGATAGATCAACCTGCCCAGATTGTAGGTATCGATCAATCAGGCTCTGGTGCATGCCAGCCATCTCAAGCGCATTCTTGAGCACGGATCTCCTGACCCAAGCAACCTTCCCACTCGGATACCTAACTTGGAAATCTCTCCCAGATAGTCTTGCCACGAATTTGGACAGAAATCTCCTGGAGCTGTTCTCACCGCGGCCCATTCCGTGAGAGGAGGGCGAACTCTGCTCGCGCATCGATTGTGAGACTGGCGCGGGTTGTTGAGAGATCGCATCGCTGCAGAAGAGACTCTTGAGTGTTGAGTCCAGAGAGCTTAGATCGACGAAGTGTTCTGCATTGCGGCTCTCCTGGGATGCCCCCTCTGAGATCTCGATCTGTTTTATCTCCTCGAACAGGCGAGCTGAGTACTTCGAGAGGTCTCTAACGGCCTCGAAACTAGCGAGTTTTTCGATGGGAACCGCATCCTGGGTCATTGCAGACTCGAGATCGGGGTCCTTCGTGATTACAATTGGCTCTGTTCTGAAATATCTCTTGACAACCTCCTCCCACCTGTTGCCGTATTCATCAAAGGGCTGTTCGGGCGTGAACTTGTTGAGGATCACGCCCAAGAGATGAATCCCCTGCTCGCTTAGCACCTTGCACGCGTAGGCGGTCGATGCAATTCGTCTTCTGGAGGGAGAGACTACGGCAATGGCTCCATCGATCCACATTGACAGCGCCGCTGTGTACTCAGCAATTTGTGGGTCCCCGGGCGGGAAGTCTACAATGGCTAGAGAGGCTCCAGCCGTCGACAAAGACTCTCGAACAGATCTAAGCGACGAAGCAAGGGTCTTCGCGTCTTTTGACCGTACCGCGGTCGACTTGGAGTGAGCTCCAGGAACTATGCGAAGTCTCCTTAAGCTGGGGAGAGTTCCACGAAGATCTGAGGCCGCTATTGGTAGATTGGGCTCTAAGAGCACCTGATCAAGGCTGGCCCTGCCTACCAGCAGGTCAACGAAGTCGGGGCCATCATGAGGCCCGAGGAGAATCTTGGTTAGAAGCGCCTCCGTGACGTCAGCGTCCACTGCGACGATCAGACCGTCATCGTGAGAGGAGTAGCAGAAGGCGATGGAGAGCAGGGTCGATATGGTTGTCTTACCAACGCCCCCTGTCCCCAAGATTCCGACGATCGGGGGAACCATCGCACGATACACGGGAGTAGTATATAACGCAGGGCCGGGGGCTACGGTACCTGAAGCTCTTCTGCTAACCCCTATATCTACCGCTCTCACTCACATCCTCGTCGACATCCTCGGCCCGCCGAATTACACGACCCTAACCCTGCGGTAGGGGATCTTGTTCTGCCACGAGTACCTTCTCATCCTCTTGCTCCTTCCAAACCCGCAGGCAGCGCAGTACTTCTTCCTGACGTTGTAGGAGTGTCTCCCACAGCGCCTGCATCTGATGTGAGTCTTGCCCCTCGATTTCTTCCCCATCGACGGGGTGCCCTTCACCATGCTTCAACACCTCCAGCTTACTCTTCTCCGATCCCGCCAGGCGTTGAAATCGCGACAACAGTGTCTCCTCGTATCAGTATCCTCTTCCCGAGTCTTATGGTCCTAACCTCAGTTCCCTCTGACGTCTGAACGTGGTACATTTCCTCAGCATTGTCGACTATTAGGTTCAGATGATTGTCAAAGGCCCTGAGAATCCCACGAACCCAAGAGCCATTCTTGAGCGACACCAAGACATTTCCGTTCATAGTCTTAGTGAGGTACTTCATCGCGTTGCTCATTTGCTCGCGCCCTGTTCCACGGTATTGAATAATGGGAAAATAAACTTTGGCGCGAGCGCGTAAGCCCTCTGCTCAACAGCCTTTAAATAGCGAGATGGGGCGAACTAGACGGCCCAGGGTGGGTGTTAGGCTTTGGGATTCTTCAGGAGGTTATTCGGAAGGCGCGAAGAAGAGTACGAGGAGGAGTACGAGGATTACTACGAACCTGGAGAGGAGTATGAAGATCTCGAGGGACTAGAGGAGGTGCCAGCCGTCAGACCTGCCATGGAGGAGAAACCGCTGGCCATCAAGCCGATAGACCTGAGAAGCGTGACCGATATAGACTTGATTTTGGGAGAGATCAGCGATAACAACATAGTCATAGTTCGATACGACGAGTTGGCCAACAAGAGCAGCCAGGAGCTGAGGCTGGCGCTTCAACAGCTTAAGGAGAGAGTTCAGAAGATGGGGGGCGAGGTAGTTCTCATAAAGACGGAGGAGTACCCGCCGCTCTTAGTCGTTCCTAGCTTCGTGGCCGTCTGGAGCAGTCCTAAGGAAGAGTAGTCGTCTCATGCTAGAGAAAGCCGCTCAGTAACTCTAGGCGCTAGAATGGCAGCTTGACCCCTAAACGTGCGGTCAGCGATGGGCCTAAAGGAAGCTATCTTCTTCTCCTCCCCGTGAACCAGGATGAATCTTCTAGGCCTTGGGGATACCCGCCCCATCCAGCTCAGCAGTTGAACCCTGTCTGCGTGAGCTGAGAATCCTTCTACAGAGCAGACGCACGCCTTGACCTCCACCTTAGTCGGCCTGCCGTCCCTAGTAATTGTGATCTCTCTGGCCCCCTCCTTGAGCGCTCTGCCTAAGGTTCCCGGAGGTTGGTAGCTGACCAGAATCACGGCGTTGCGCTCATCTTCAGCAAGCATAGCCAGGTATTCGACGCTGGGACCACCAGCAAGCATGCCTGATGGAGC
Source organism: Thermoproteota archaeon (assembly GCA_037917695.1). Lineage (GTDB taxonomy): Archaea > Korarchaeota > Korarchaeia > Korarchaeales > Korarchaeaceae > DRBY01. The sequence goes on from JAVCBV010000060.1 coordinate 3,129, forward strand.
TAGGATCACGGCGGGTCCCCCTTCCACGATAGCCTCTCTATCCTCCCTGCTGCTCACGGGAGTTATGTGGGGCTCGGTGAAGGGGTCTATATCCTGCTTGAAGACCTTAGACTTCATGTAATCGGACATGTAGTCTGGATACGCTGTGTGGATCGCGGTGGCGTCGTATATCATGCCGTCGATGTAGATTGGGATGTCTGGAAGCTCACCCCGGCTAAAGGCGTCCACTAGGGTCAGCATGACCTCCTGCGCTCTGCCCACAGAGAGAGCAGGGATCAGCACCTTGCCCCCCTTGCTCACAGTCTCCTCTATGATGGAGATAAGCTGTCTCTCGGCCTCCGGGAGTGGCGGCATAACGTCTCCCTCTCCGGAGTAAGTTGTCTCCATGATGACGGTCTCTACACGTGGGAATTTTGTGTGGGCCTTGCTGAGCAGCTTCGTGTCCCTGTACCTGAAGTCGCCTGTGTACACTATGTTGTGCCTGACACTCAGTACGTTCAGGTGGGCCAACGCCGAGCCTAGAATGTGTCCTGCGTTGTAGAAAGTGAGTTTGATGTCTGGCGAGATGTCAACAGTCTCTCCGTAGTCCAGCGTTATCATGTGATTTATCAGGAGCCTTATCTCGCGCTCACCGAAGAATGGGAACTTGCCTGTCCTCATTGAGACGTTGATGTAGTCGTAGAGGAGGAGTGTGATCAGATCCCTTGTTGGGCGAGTGACGTAAACAGGTCCCCTATATCCATACTTGAAGAGTAGAGGCAGGGCTCCTGAGTGATCCAGGTGAGCGTGAGTTATCACGACAGCGTCCAGCTCGTCCAGATCTAGGTCTGGGAGATCAAACCGCGGGAAGAACTCCCCGCTGACGCCGATTCCAGCGTCCAACAGAACTGAACTCTCTCCAGTACGTATCAGGAGGCTGCTCCTACCGACCTCTCTGGCCCCTCCCAAGAATGTGACCGTGAGACCTCTGCCTAGAGATACAGGTTCTCTGAAGATCCTCTTGGCTATCCTCCTCAGATTCCTCCTCCTCTCTGGGGCTCCCTCCACGAGCAGGCCATATAGGACATTGAGAAACGTTGACTGCATGGTTGGAGCTCTCATGACCACCGGGCGCCATCCCGTGGCCTTCAGAACCTCGTTTATGCTAGAGCCAGCCTTCCCCACGACGTATCCGGTCCTCTTAGCCAGAATGTAGACTTCTCCCGTGTCCTCAAGGAAGTACATGTCGACTATCTCGGCCCTCTCTGGTATGATCTCTTTGATGCGTCTGCGAGCCTCATCGGGCGACAATATTGGCTTCGCAGACCTGATCACGATCTTCTTCTTGAGCGCGCGAGCGATCTCGCCTAAGGCTCCTCCATTGTCCAGAAAGTCTGATACGTTCTCCACATAAGCCACAACGAAGGGTCCCTCTAAGTCTACCTTCTCTACCTTACCAAGCTTGGATAGCTCTGCTCTTACCCGCCTCTTTAATTGATCTGCTGGCAGGTACCTCGTCTCCTGAGAAGTTCGGGCCATTCCAAGGATTCACCTTACGATATCCTTGAGGAGCGAGTCGATCTCTTGAGGCGAGAGGAACCTTACCCCCTCTTTGGTGACTACGGCGACGTCCATTCCGTCTCCGGTGGCTGAATCCCTGGACATAGCGGCAGCCATAGCCGATAAGACTAGCTTCACGGCGTCGTCCACACTCATCCCGGGCTTATAAGAGCCTTCTATCACTGATATGGCGAGAGGAGACCCAGATCCAGTGGCCAGGTAATCCTCCTCGGTCATCGTGCCGAAGAAGTCGACGTTGAACAGCCTTGGCCCAGTTTCATCAACTCCCCCAATTATCATGTGAGCAATGAGAATAACGGGCCTAAAGGACTTGAGGAGCAGCGCGAGGTACTTTGCTTTAGCCAGCAGGGGCATGTCTATGCCATGCTCAAGCCGGTAGAGAGCTGAAATCGTCTTCAAGTTGTTAACCAAGAACTGTCCGTCTGCCACCAGGCCGGAGATTGTGACCACGCTCCTCTCATCGATCTGAATCATCTTCTTGGCTTTCTTGCTCGCTACAAAAGTCTCGGCTGAGGCTCTCTTGTCTGACGCTATGACGAGCCCTCCGTCTGCCTTGACGCCAACAGTGGTCGTGCCCTTGAGCAGCCTCTCCCTGATCTCTTCAAGCTTGGGTCCCCTAACGGGCATTTTGCCCGGGAGATTTGCGGGAAGCATCTGACATCTACCTTCCTCCGAGTTGGAAAAGTGGCCGGGAATAGGGCTCCCGGTCTGCTCGCGCATTGATCTACCCGCCGCGTATTAATAAGGATTGGCCGGTGCTTGCGTTCAAAAGAGGCGAGTGAGGGTTGGCCAGGAGAGTTGTAACGCTCGTACCAGAGTACTTGACCCAGTCTGGTTCACGATTCCTCTTCATTGGTCCCTCGACACCCTGCTCTGCCTGCAGGTATCGCGGAGTGTGTGTCGACAATCTCATAGAGGGCAGGGTCTATGAGGTTATCCAAGTCATCCCGAAGAAGCGGTTTCACTGCCCCCTCCACGGAGTCGACGTGCTGCCGGTGGAGGCAACGATGCCGTCAGTAGAGGCGGCTCTGGGAGAGAGGTTGGCTAGGGCTGGGGCCATCGTGAAGTTTAATCCGCCGCAGGGATGCAGCGTGGACTGCCCCTCGATTGACCTCTGCCGTCCTCCTGGCCTTAAGTCCGGAGACAAGGTTCGTGTCGTAGAAGTGCCGAAAGAGAAGGTCAAGTGCCCCAGAGGGGAGCGAGTGGTCCTGTGCAGACTGGAGGTTCAGGAAGTCTGAGCCTCGGTCTCCTCGGTTCCTTCCGCTCTCTCTTCCTCTGGTTGCCTCTCCTTCGGTACCTCAAACTCCTCGATGAATCGCACCTTGGCGAGTTCAGGCATGTGTCTCATTACAGCTGAGAGCAATCTGACCTTCCTCACGAACACATCGCGCTTGGTGTAAGCGGCGGAAGGGAGTTCTATCTCAGCCCGATCGCCGTCCACCTTAACAGCCACCCTGTCGATTGGAACGTCAAAATACCTCGCCGTTAGAGCTCTGAGCCTCTCCCTTTGGTCTTCGAGAACTCTCTCAACTTTCATCCAGACTTTAATGCGTCTGCCAGCGAGGGGGTGGTTGAAGTCTATCCTAACTCGGCCTCCAGTTATCGAGCGGACTGTTCCCCGCTCGTTTCCGAACCTTATCACGTCTCCAACGGCAACGTCCTTAATCCCCGCCTTCTGAAGCCTCGATATGGGGAAGATCTTCTCCTTATTGGGATCGTACTCGCCAAATGCCTCACTGGGCTCCAGTTCCACCACAACCTCTTCTCCGACCTTGGCACCTATGAGTGCCTGTTCTGCCTTCGGGAATAGCCTCTGCTCCCCCACGATAATTAGCACCGGCTCGTAGAGGTCGTCGGGCGAGAATATCCCTGCTCTTTTGGCCTCCTCCTCGACGGTCGTCATGTAGACGGATCCTGTCTCGGCGTCTGACAGGGTGACGTGCGCCAAGACAAAGTCCCCACTCTCAATCGACCTGTCCTTCGCACCCATTTGTTGAGTTCACCCCTTAACGACTCCTATAGGCCTCATCTTAGCCACTATCTTGGCTATTCCGGCCTTGTGCGTAGCTAGCACGACCTCGTCAACATCTTTGTAGGCGCCAGGGGCCTCCTCAGCAGCCACCGCAAGGGAGGCTGGCTTAACTATGATCCCCTTCTTCGCCAACATCTCCACGATCTGGCTACCTCTGTACGTCCTCTTAGCTTGAGCCCTGCTCATCACTCTCCCCGCGCCGTGGGCTGAGGTTCCGAAGGTCTCCCTCATAGCCTGCTCCGTGCCTATGAGCACGTAGCTCGCGGTTCCTTCGGAGCCGGGTATTAGAACTGGCTGACCTATGTCCCTGTAGTCTGGAGGCAGCTCAGGCCTGCCTGCTGGAAACGCTCGTGTGGCCCCCTTTCTGTGGACGTAAACCTTGACCGTCTTGCCGTCAACATCGTGTTCCTCAAGCTTGGCTATATTGTGGGCAACGTCGTAGATCAGCTTCATGCCCATGTCCTCAGCGGACCTGCCGAAGACCCTCTCAAAGGACTCTCTGACCCAGTGGGTTATCATTTGGCGGTTAGCCCACGCGTAGTTGGCCGCTCCCTTCATGGCTGAGAAGTACTTCTGAGCGAGCTTTGTGTTGGCGTATGCGCAGACTAGCTGCTTGTCAGGCAGGTGAAAGTCAAGATTTCTGGCCTCCCTCAGCATGACGTCGAGGTAATCGCTGGCCACCTGATGGCCGAAACCCCTGCTGCCTGTGTGGATCATGACTGTTATCTGTCCGGGCTCCTCTATGCCCACGGCCTTGGCGGCTCGCTCGTCGAATATTCTCTCGACGACCTGGACCTCCAGAAAGTGGTTCCCGCTCCCAAGAGAACCGAGCTGAGGGGCTCCCCTCTGCTTTGCCCTGCCGCTGATGGCCGTGGGGTCGGCCCCCTCCATCATGCCGCCCTCCTCCGTGTGGGCGAGGTCAGTGTCCCAGCCGTAGCCCTGCTCAACGGCCCACTTGGCGCCCATCACTATCACATCGTCTAGCTGAGCAGGACTCAGCCTGATCTTCCCTCTGCTCCCAAGCCCAGAGGGGACGTTTGAGAACAGAGTGTCAACTAACTGTCTGAGCTTGGGTCTGACGTCAGACTCGCGCAAGTCAGTTCGGAGGAGCCTCACGCCGCAGTTTATATCGAATCCAACCCCACCAGGGCTGATAACACCATCATAGGCGTCAAAGGCAGCCACTCCGCCTATTGGGAAGCCGTAGCCTGAGTGCATGTCTGGCATCGCAATGGAGTACTTGTAGATTCCGGGTAGCATGGCGACGTTGGCCAGCTGATCTAGGCACATCTTCTCTATGCGCCTCACCAGCTTTTCTGTGGCTATTATTAGTCCAGGAACCCGCATGCCAGCCTTGTATCCTCTCGGCAGCCGCCATCTGACCTCGTCCAACCTCTGGAGGATGGAGAGCATCTTCACACCTCGACGCGCCTCAGTGACCGGGGGAATAAAAATTCGGCGAGGCCGGGTGTAAGGTGCTCGTATTCTCAGGGATAGACAGAGACCTCATGGAGACCTACAGGCTGCTGATGGCTGAATACGGCGTAAGCCTCAGGAAGGAGGCTGGACAGCACGTGTTGATGAATGCCGAGGCGCTCAGCTACATGGTGGAATCTGCCGAAATAAGGGCGCCAGATCGCGTGCTCGAGATAGGCCCCGGACCCGGTAATCTGACTGAGAAGATAATTGAGCGGAGGCCGAGGGAACTCACGCTCGTAGAGCGAGACCCAAGATTCGTCCGTCTGCTCAAAGACAGGTTTGGAGAGTACGAGTGGATTAACGTAATCAGAGGCAGCGCCCTCAGAATACTGCCGGATGGGAACCACAGCGTGATGGTCTCGAACCCGCCCTACGGCATATCCTCGAAGCTTATCATCAAGACCGTCTTGAGCGGGTTTGATAGAGTAGTCCTCACATTTCAGTCGGAGTTCGGCAGGAGGTTGATCGCTGAGCCAGGCACTCACTCCTACGGGAGTCTCTCCGTGTTGACGCAGCTCAGGTACAGGGTTCGACCTCTGGCCATTCTCAGGGCTTCCGTGTTCTACCCGAGACCCAAGGTGGACACCGTGATGTTGAGATTCGATAGTCGGAGACCACCCGACGAGGAACTTATGCTACTAAAGGGCTTACTGCCTCATCTCTTTGCCAAGAGGAAAAGAACGCTACGTGCCTCACTCAAGTCTTGGCTCAGAGGGTCCCTCAGAATGAGAGACGATGAGATCTCACGGGCTCTGGAGTCGTGCCCAGTACCCATCGATGAAAGGGTATACAAGCTCTCGCCAGAGCATTACGCCAGGCTAGCCTCATTTCTCAAGGTGATAGTCCGTGAGAGAGATCATCGTTGAGGGATTAAGGCTCATCGTGCCAGATACCGTGTATCCCCCGGCCGAGGACAGTGCTCTCCTAGTCCGCTCGTTGAGGCAATTAGACCTGCGGGGAAAAATCGTCCTAGATGTCGGAACAGGGACAGGGGTACTAGCCATCGCGGCGGCGTTAGCTGGGGCTGAGCGCGTAATTGCCACCGACATCAACCCCTCCTCTAGGATGGCTGTAGAGGTCAATTCATCCAGATACTCCGTTGTTGTCGAGTTTAGAATCGGCGACCTGTTCGAGCCGGTGCGAGGCGAGACGTTTGACGTGGTGCTATTTAACCCGCCGTACCTCCCCGAAGAGCCCCATCCCAATGATTACGCTTCTTTGGCCTGGGCCGGAGGGCTTCCCAGAGGGCGAAGACTCATTGACAGGTTCCTAGCTGGGCTCAGGGAGTATATGAATCCCAATGGATTAGCGCTCCTTCTGCAAACAGAGAACAATGGCTTAGAAGAGACCTTCGCGCGAGCATCGGCGGCAAGGCTCTGGGCCCTTCCCTGGCAATCCACGAAGGTGGCATTCAATAGGCTCTGGGTTCTTAAGATCACCTGCTTCTGAGGGCCTCCATGGCCTCCTTGACCATCTTGTAGTGCTTCTTGCAGAGAGGTATCTCCCTAGCGGATCTGCCCTTCAGACGCAGCTTGAGGGCTTGGATTGCTGGAACGAAGGTCCTCCCAACGACCTTCGCGGCCTCTTCGCTGCACCCCACCACGGCGCATGTTCTCTTCTCCTCTTCAGACTCGCTCACACTCATCACCTCGGCTTTAAGTGGCGGGCCCGGCGGGACTTGAACCCGCGACCACCGGCTCCGGAGGCCGGCGCTCTAATCCGTGCTGAGCTACGGGCCCAGGTGGTTGGGCCCTTACGGAAAAATTAACATTGCCTCTTTAGCCCTTCGATGGCTTGAACTCAGTGTACCCACACTTGCCGCACGTCCACCTGTTCTCGTGGTCTGCCATGAAAGAACCGCACCTAGGGCACTGCCTCTTCTTCCTCACGAGCTTCCCGTCCTTAATCTCGTAATAGGTGTGAACCTTCACGTTCGCATGCTTCACCAATCAGATCACCTCAGCTCGCCTATCCCTCGTTCTTCCTAACGACGTGCTCCGGCTCTATCTTTAGAGCGTAGTCCCTGTCCTCATAGACCATCGCTAGCACCCTCGCCCTCCTAGCGCCGTACTCCGTGAGGATCCTTCTCACGAAGACGACGCTGACGTCCTTGCCCAGAGCCTTGGCAAGAGCCTCTCTGACTTCCTTCCTCGTCGGAGTCCCTCCCTCGAAGGAGATGAGGGCTCTGACCTCCTCTCTCCTGAGGAGAGGGTTGTGGCGTCTCTCGAGCACCGTTAGCTCCATAGGCTAACCCTCGGCGCCCGCCCTTATAGTGGGGCCTATTAAAGGGTGAAGTTGCCCGCCCCCTACTCGAGGACCCTGAGGGCGTAGAGGCCGGACCTCGTTATCCCAAGCCTCTTCGCCAGGCTCGACCTTACCGGGTCCACTATCGCCACGACACCCTCCCAGCTGGGCGTGAGATCCGTCGATCCGCAGATGGGACAGGTGTCACCGTCGGTTAGAGCCTTATCCCGCCTGCAAGCCCTAAGCCGCGCCACTCTCCTCGACCTCCTCTATCTTGCCCATGCCAGGTTGCCTGCAGGTGAGTGAGACTCTTACTATTGGTTCCCCACGCGCCGCAGCCGCCGGACTCGGCTTGCTGACCCCGGTTATTCTAGCCCTGACCACATCCCCCTTTCGATAGGTGATTCTGGTTCTCCGGCCTTGGAGGACGCCAGCCCTGTGGACGAAGACATCGTCTCCAAGCTGAGATATGTGGACGAACCCGTCTATCGGACCCATCGTTATCACGATGCCCTGCTCCAATACGGCCTTGACCTCCCCCTCTATGATCTCGTGAACCTTGGGCATGAAGGTGAGGACCTCGAACTCTGCTCTGAAGTAAATGGAGGGACTCGAGATTATCGCCTTCCCCAAGCTGACGTTGTTGACTCTGAGGACGTCGAGCACTAGTCCAGCATCCTCCAGGTACCTCCCTACGTAGCGGCCCCTCAGAACCTCCTCAGCCACCTGTCTGGGGTCCTCTCCGAGCCTCCTCGGAGGGACCCAGACGATATCGCTCATTTTGACTATATAATACAACCACTCCACCCCCGCATATTCACGATCTGAATACAGTCGGCCCCTCGAGCACGAATCTCTTGCCAGCTCTGAGGTATATCACAGGTATCCCGCGCTCTAGACACCTGTTCTTTAAGGCATTGTCAAGCGTAACTACTATCTTTGACCCGGTGGACGCGTACTCTATCAGGGCATCGTCTGCTGGCCCTTGGGCTTCTATAACCCTCACCCCCAGTTCTCCGAACGCTTGAAGGGCCCTCTTGGCGACTACATTTCCCTCCTTGGCTTTCAGCTCTAGTTCTGCGACACAGGGGATGAGCGTGACGAGATCAGCACTTGGAACTAACTCGAGGACGTGACTAACACTCAGTGGCCTCTTCTTCTCGAAGATCCCGAGCAGAAATGAGGTATCTAGCACGAGCTCCTTCTTGCTCAAGCGACGCACCCGATGTGTGGGTGGTGGGCCCGGCGGGACTTGAACCCGCGACCTCCCGCTTCTCCTCTGGCTTGTCGCGGGAGCCGCCATATAAGGCGGGCGCTCTATCCAGGCTGAGCCACGGGCCCTGCTGGCCGTCCCTACCACTCTGGCTTATATAAAGCTGCTTGCCACGTCTCAGGGGTACCACGAGACTGACCGCTAGAATGCCCGCTGCCAAGGTCAGGATCGCTGACATCTTAGGGGGGCGCTTCGAGGAGGTAAGCATTGGCCCCGTGAGGTACTTCAGGCTGCCGTCAGGCAAGAGTGTCGCGGCGGTCCGCGTGATGGGTGTAGTCGTAGATGCTTATGTGAGCGACGACATGGGACACGTAAGGTTAGTCATAGAGGATGGAACCGGATCAATATCCGTCAGAGCTTGGGATCAAGATGTCGAGCTACTCATGGATCCCACTAGCGGGATGCCGTACTCTAGGGGTACCGTGCTTGATGTCATCGGGAGGGTAAGGGAGTGGCGCGCGGAGAAGTACCTAGTCCCTCAGCTCGTGGTGAAGATCAAGGATCCAAACTGGATTCTTGTGCGAGCCCTCGAGATTTTGCGAGAGAGATTGAGAGCTGCGGCTGCCTCTTCCGAGATAGCTGAGATCCCTGAGAAGGAAGGTGACGTGAAGAAGGTTGTCCTCGAACTGTTGAGGCGCAGGGGGCCGCTAAGGGAAGAGCAGATCACTTCCGAGTTCCCGAACTCCTCCGTAGATGCAGTGCTCCGCGCTCTAGACGAACTCCTCGAGGAAGGGTTAATATACCTTGACGAGCAAGGGAGGTACGTTGCAGTTTAGCTATTGAGGAGGTTGGACCTTGTCGACGAGAGAGGAGTACTTAGAGATGCTGAGAGCAGCCCGTGAGAGGCTGCCTACTGGGGTCGTGGTGAGCGGCGAGAGGTTCGTCCCGCCCTCGCCGGTCGTCGTGATTGAGGGTAGACAGACTCACCTCGTGAACTTTAAGGAGATATGCGACACGCTCAACAGAGATCCAAAACTCGTGGCCAGATACCTGTCCCGAGAGTTGGGTAGCCCCTACATGGTCACTGGGGGCGGGAAGCTAATCTTGTCAAGGAGAATAGACCCACAGCTCGTTGATGCGAGGGTCAAGAGGTTCATAGAGAGGTACGTAATCTGCCCAATATGCGGAAGGCCGGACACGAAGCTTGTGAAGGTAAAGAGAACCCTCATGTTGAAGTGTATGGCCTGCGGGGCCGAGACTCCGGTCCCCAAGGTCTGAGGGAATATTTTAGAAGGCGGCGTTAAACTTGCCAGCTAGGAGGCGTGGGAGGAAGAAGAAGAGATCATTCCGGCGGAGGAGGAGACCCATGTCGAAGAGGGCCTCGAAACCTGAGAGTTCGCTGGACGCTGAGATGGAAGAGCTGCTTCCAGCGGATGAGGATCTTGAGGTATTCGGGAGAGTGCTAGAGCCCGTTGGGAAGGGTCACTTCAGGGTCGAGTGCTCCGACGGGATAGTCAGGATAGCTAGAGTGCGTGGCAAGATCAGAGGCAAGAGACACTGGATCAAGAGGGGCGACATCGTGCTCGTCTCCATATGGCCCTTCAAGAGGGACCGCGGAGACATAGTCGTCAGGTACGACAGGGCTCAGGTTGAGTGGCTGATAGAGAAGGGCTACATCGACAGATCCTGGGCGATGATGGAAGATGTCCTCTAGGCCCCGCGAGGGCTACGAGGAGATCGAGCGCAGGTTAGAGAGGATCATGGAGGAGGAATACCAGAAGCGCCGTAAAAAGGTGAAGGATGAGGAGTATTACAAGGTTAGACAGCTAGTCTTCGACACGAGAACTGTTAGGGCCTTACTAAAACTATTCAATAAGGGAGTTCTACATGATATAACTTGGATCGTAAGTGCTGGGAAGGAGGCTGTCATCATGGCGGGCAGGGGTAGGGAAGGCGACGTGGCGATCAAAGTGTACAGAGTGGCTACTGCAAACTTCAGGAAGTACCTAGACTACATAGTCGGCGACTACAGGTTCGTGCCAGTGAAGGATAGAGATAGGTTGATCAGGCTCTGGGCTAAGAAAGAGTTCCGAAATCTCGTTAGAATGTATGAAGCTGGGGTTCGAGTACCCAAGCCTATAGACGTGGTAGGAAATATTCTGGTAATGCAATTCATCGGAGATGAAGGATTTCCCGCGCCTCTCCTTAGGGAGATTCGAGAACTGAGTGACCCCCGGGGAGTTATGGAGGATATACTCGCTGGCATAAGGGCATCCTATCTAAGGGCCGAGTTGGTGCACGGAGACCTCAGCGAGTATAACATCATGTACTGGAGAGACCTGCCTTGGATCATAGACGTCTCTCAGGCTGTTGTCACAGTACATCCAATGGCTGAAGCCTTGCTCAGGAGAGACGTGGAGAGGGTCATTCGATTTTTCAACGTAAGATTCGGTATAAGTGGTCCCGATCCCTGGGAGTTCGTGGAGGAACTTCTTGAGGGAGCGGGGTGAGGTCTTTGAAGATTGAACTCAAAATCAAGATCCCGAAGAACAGAGTGGGAGCCCTCATCGGCAAGTCCGGCTCTACTCGCAGGGAGCTGGAGCGTCTCACTGGGGCCAGGATTCACGTAGACAGTGGAACCGGCGAAGTAACGATAGTGTTTGAGAAGCCTCCTGAGGATCCTCTCATCCCGCACAAGCTGCAATCAATCATCCAGGCTATTGGTAGAGGCTTCTCCCCAGATAAGGCGCTCAAACTGCTGAATGATGAATACGTCCTCGAGATCGTAGACCTCAGGGGCTTTGTAGGGAGTAGTAAGAATGCCCTCCAGAGGATAAGGGGTCGCCTAATTGGGGAGGGAGGGAAGGCCAGGCTGTACATTGAGAGGAGAACTGGAACCGACATATCAATATACGGCCACACCGCGGCCATCATCGGAAGGTATTACGATATTCTCCCGGCCAAGGAGGCAATCATTGCCTTGGCTTCGGGATCGAGGCACTCCACCGCTTACAGGCGGATGGAGAGGAAAATCGCTGAGATGAGAGAAAGGGAGGCACTTGAGCAGATGATGATACTCAGAGAGGCGAGGACCTCTCGGAGGAGAAAGGAGGAGGGCGAGGCAGGGGAGGGTGAAGGATGAGTTCAGATGTTGCGGAGCTCGAACAAATAAGCGCTGCAGATTTCTTCTACAGAAACAGGTCGCTGGCTGGATTTGACAATCCTGTTAGAGCTACCTACACAGCCATAAGAGAACTCGTAGAGAACGCCCTGGATGCCTGCGAACTCGCAGGTAGGCCACCGAAGGTCATGCTGACCTTAGAGAATGTGGGAGACGGCCAGAGCGATGGGACATCGATATACCTTCTCAGAGTTCGGGACAACGGAATAGGCCTCCGTCCAGAGGATGTGCCTGCCGCCTTCGGGAAGGTCTTCGTCAGCTCCAAGTACAGGCTAATGCAGAGCAGGGGCACATTCGGACTGGGAGGCACGATGGCTCTCTTGTACGGGCAGATTACCACAAACAGGCCATTCAAAGTGATCTCGGGGCGAAAGGGTTCGCCCCTGTATGAATTCACCATGAAGATCGACATACAGAGGAACGAACCTATACTCTTGGACAAGAGGATCCTGGCTGGTGTGTCTAGGGACTCGATGACCACCGTTGAGTTCTACTTTGAGGGGAATTACAAGAGGGCCAGACCGAAGATCATAGACTACCTCTACCAGACGGCAATCGTCACACCCTACGCCGACATAATGTTCATCGACCCAGACGGCCTGTTCTTCTACTTCTCACGAACGACGGATCAGATCCCGCCCCCTCCAAAGGAGACAAAGTTCCACCCGAAGGGAATAGATTTTGAACTTCTGAAGAGGCTCTCGGAGACTACGAAGACTAGGAAGTTGGTGAGCTTCCTGACCACGCACTTCCAGCGCGTCGGCGATAAGACGGCCAGAGAGATACTCAAG
>JAVCBV010000083.1:0-4829 GCA_037917695.1 Thermoproteota archaeon
ATACTATCCAGCATGTCCTTAGAGGATTCTGCAGCTTGGCTCCTCCACTCCCTCAAGATCTCGACTGCCCTTCTGGCGATGAACCTCCTCTTCTCTTCCCTCTGGTCAGTTATCTTTCGGAGCTTTACCTTCGCCGTGTAAGGTCCGACTCTGTCGACGCTCTCCATGGCGGCAGCAATGATGGCCGTCCGAGCCTTGTCTAGGCTGCAGCCCACCTGGATAAGCCCCCTAGTCTTTCCTCCCTCGTTCCTGAGGTGCACCTGAATCCTCCCTATCTTTCCAGTCCTCTGAAGCTCCCTCAGCTCTAACTCCGGACCTATCAACCCTTCAAGTTGTCCGAAAAGGGCGCCTATGACGTCACTGTCGTCTACGTGGCCGTTGACCACTATATCTAAGTGAATCAGGTACTTCGGGTGGTGCTCAGCATCCCTATTCCTGTTGTGGGATTTAGCCTCCCAACCTGGTGAATTCCTCAAGCTTAACATCACCTCTAAACCTCTGAGGTAAGTCCGCTAATGCACAGCCCGACTTACCTCAAGAAACAAATCGATCCAAACGACCTGATATCATTGCAAGGTTGAGCGCCTGCCAACTAATCCTGCGGGCTCAAAGGTCGGCCCACGCCGTCCTCCCTCGCCCGGGGTCATGCAGTGGCAGGCGCAATAGATTCACAGTAAACCCCAAATTTAACGGTTCCTAAAGACCAAAGCTTTCGCCAGCTCGTCAAGCAGGCCTATGAACTCACTTCTAGCAACTCCTTGCAGTTTCCTCAGCGCCTCTCTGGCGTCGTCTATCAGCTCGATTGCTTTCCTTTCCGCGTAATCCAGTGAGCCCGTGTCTCTTACGAGATCCCGGACGAAATCAACATCTTGGTCAGAGGCGTTGGGGTTCCCTAGTATGGACAGAGCCCTCCTCTTAGCCTCCTCTGTGCAAGTGCTCAAGGCTCTGACGATTAGGAGAGTTCGCTTGCCTTCCTTAACGTCAGAGTCAGCCGGCTTTCCTGTGATCTTAGGGTCTCCAAACAGTCCTAGTATGTCATCTCTTATCTGGAAGGCTACTCCCACCCTCAGGCCGTAGTTCTCTAGAGCATCAATGGCGCTCGATGGCGCCTCGGCGAGTAACGCACCCATCTTAAGAGAGGCCGCAAACAAAGCCCCAGTCTTGAGCGAGAGCATGAGCAGGACTTCTTCTTCCGAGGGGAGATCCTCCTTGCAGCTCAGATAGATGTCCATTAGCTGGCCTTCGATGAGCCTCCTGTACGCCTTGACGTACTCTGCCGCCGCAAGATCGGCTTGATCTGAGGCAAATCCAGATGAGTACAACGCCTCTAATCCGAGACCAAGGAGACTATCGCCTCCGAGGATTCCAACGGAAATGCCAACGTTGCCGGGAACCCTGCCTACGTCTAGGCCTGAGAACCACTCCTCACTCAGAACGTGAAACGCTGGCCCCCCTCTCCTCGTTAGACTCTCATCCATGATATCATCGTGTATGAGCGATGATGCGTGAAGCAGCTCCACAGATATGGAAGCCCTGTAGATCTTAACGTCAATCTGGCCTCCAAACCCCTCGTACGCTGCTATCATGGAAATGGGCCTCAACCTCTTCCCGCCCCTAAGGAGGTACTCTCTCAAATTCTCGTAATACTCGCGAACCCTGGCGCTAGGAGCTTCACTGACGACCTCATCTAAGAATCTCGATATCTCTTCCTCGATAGGTGGGCGATGGGTTTCGATAAACTTCCCTAGCGCCCCGCTCATTAGCTACACCGTCTCGCAATGAGTCTGGCAAAACCAGTTTTAAACTCGCCAAGTGTGTGGCCGAGAAGGGTGGTAAGCCTGGAAGGAAATCGGCTGGACCCCTGGTCTAGTGAGATTGTAAGGGACTACAAGCGTGTTATGGAGCAGTTTGGACTGTCTGAGCCATCTGAGGAGCAGATAGAGTTCTTCAGAGATGCTCCCTTCTTTAGGAGACGGATCATATTCGCCCACCGGGACCTCGACATAATAGTCGACGCAATAAGGTCGGGGAGGGAGTACGCGGTCCTCACGGGGATCAAACCAACAGGCGACTATCACCTGGGGACATTTCAGACGGTAAAGGAGTTCGTATACTTCCAGAAGAAATCTCCGCAGGCCATAGCAGTATTCTCAATAGCGGACATCGAGGCTTGGGAGGACAACGGAGTAAGCTTTGAAGAAAGCAGGAAGGTCGCGATCAGTAACGTATCCGACCTTCTTGCCGCAGGGCTAGACCTAGAGAGAGCCTACATCTACTTTCAGAGCAAGGAGATTAGGGTTCACGAACTGGCGGCGTTGGCCGCCAGAGGGCTCACTCTGGCAACGATGAAGGCTGTCTACGGAGAGAGGCACATGGGTCTGTACCTGTCGTCTCTCGTTCAAATTGGAGACATACTGCTACCTCAGCACCCCGACCTAGGGGGACCCAAACCCACCATAGTCCCAGTAGGGATAGACCAGGATCCGCACTTGAGGCTGACTAGAGACGTTGCAAGCAAGCTGAGATCCAAGTGGGGTTTTGTAGAGCCAGCATCCACCTACCACCTGATAATCAGGAGCCTACTTGGCGACAAGAAGATGTCTAAGAGAGATCCAATGAGCTACATAAGCTTGAGAGATGACGAGAACTTGGTTAGGAAGAAAATACTGAACGCATTCACAGGGGGTCGAGAGACTGCCCAGCTTCAGAGGGAGCTTGGCGGCGAGCCCTGGAGATGCGTTGTGTACGAGATAGCCAAGTTCCACCTCTACTCAAATGACGACAGTGAGCTGGAGAAGATATACAAAGAGTGCATCACAGGTGCGAGGCTCTGCGGAGAGTGCAAGATGCAGATCCTTGAGGATCTCCTACGGGAGATGAAGGAGCACGAGAAGAGGAGAATAGAGGCTCTCCCGACAGCTAGGCGGATCGTAGAGATGGCCTCAAACCGCCAACCTTTATATACCGCGAGTTCTGGTGGTGCGTGAGGAATTATGGGGACCGTAAGAGAGAGAGCAATAAAGAGGATAGCTTACAAGCTTGTCAGGGAGTACCCAGAGCTGTGGACCACCGACTTCGAGCATAACAAGAGGATGTTGCAAAAAATCGCCATAGTCAGGTCGAAGGTATACAGAAACAGAATCGCGGGATACATAACTAGGCTCAAGGTCAGGGAGATCCAAGGAACGTTAGTTTGAGTTAACCGCTCTCATTTTGCCACGATTGCCTCCTTTTCTATCGTTTCGCGTGGCACAGTTATTACTCGCTGAGGGCAGCTAGCATCGTCGACCATGGGTCACTCAAGAACAGCATCCTCATACGCTAGACTGCTGCGAGCAATTAGCGAGAGAGAGGCGCGTGTTGCCGTCCTAGGGCAGGGATACATAGGTCTTCCACTAAGCCTTCTCTTGGCCAAGGCCGGGTTCGAGGTTGTTGGCTTCGACGTCAACAGCAGGCTTATTCAAAGGCTGAGCGCCGGACTAGTCCCGTTCCCTGAAGAGGCTGGCCTATGCGATCTGTTAGAGGTCGTGAAGAGTTCTGGGAAGTACAGGCCCACCGGCGACCCCCTCGACATTAGGGGCTCCGACGTGTACATAATCGCCGTCTCAACGCCTCGCATCAACGGTGGAGAACCAGACCTCTCGTATCTCAGATCGGCTGTGGACACTGTAAAGGCGTCCATAGATAGAGATTCCTTAGTGGTTGTTGAGAGTACTGTTCCGCCCGGAACCACAGTCGGGTTCGTGGCCAGGGAGTTGGCCAAGGTGAGCTGGGTAAGGACGTTTGTGGCTCACTGCCCAGAAAGAGCCATGCCGGGCAAGTTGATAGAGGAGTTGACGCACACTCACAGGGTTATCGGTGGGATAGACAAGGAGTCCGGCCAACTGGCCAAGGAACTCTACGCCACATTCAGCAAGGGCGAGATAACGGTCACCGACGCGTTAACCGCCGAGGTCGTCAAGCTTGTCGAAAATACCTACCGAGACGTAAACATAGCTTTGGCCAACGAGATAGCACGTATCTGCTCTGCCCTCGGGGTCAGCGCAAAGCGAGTGATAGAGCTGGCTAACATGCATCCCAGAGTGGCCTTACTCAGACCCGGGATAGGCGTGGGTGGGAGTTGCCTCACCAAAGACCCTCTGTTCTTGGCCAACGCCGCTTCGGAGCGCGGATACACCCCAGAACTCATTCTTAAAGCCAGGATTATCAATGAATCAATGCCAGAACTTGCCGCTCGAGAGATACTCGACTTCGTAGACTCGACCGAGCGAAGTAGATCAAGAGCCGTTGTGGCTGTGCTGGGCACTGCTTACAAGGGCGGCGTCTCAGACGCGAGGGGGAGTCCGGCTGGGCAGCTCATAAGACTGCTTCTCTCCGAGGGAGTTAAAGTCAGGGCTTATGACCCACGCTGCAGCGAATTCTTCGGGGCTGACGCAACGGTGGATCCCTATGAGGCGGCAGATGGAGCCCGCTGCGTAGTGTTAGCAACCGATCACCCTGAACTCTATGAGCTAGACCCAGCATCCTTGAGGAGGAGGTGCGCAGAAGACGGTCCAGTGCTGTTCTACGATGGGAGACTCGTGTTTAGAAGAGAAGATGTCGAGAGGGCTGGTTTCGTATATTCTGGAGTCGGGGAGCCCCTATTTAGACTCTCCGAGCTGATTGGAGCAAGAGTTGGAACACGTCAGCGAGCTTAACCTTGCTCTTCACCCCCTGCGTGGCGTACTTTACCGTGGCGTAAGCTAAGGGGTGAACGAACGCAAGATAGCTGGCCCCTGAGGATTCTGCATTCTTCAGAAGGCTGACGCCCAGCCTAGTGATAATGTCCG